>NZ_JBSRVI010000166.1:0-141699 GCF_055134445.1 Arcticibacterium sp. | reverse complement strand
TCTTATCAAAAGCGATAGAGGATGTGTTGAAATCAAATGAATTAATGATACCATCTCCAGATTGCGGTGCATTTATTCAGAATTATTTTCAAAACGCCGCTTCTAAAATTGGAAATGAAAACTTAGCAAGTGGAAATTCCTTTTTAGAAAAAAATAAAGCTAGGGCAGGAGTGGTTACTACACCTAGCGGGCTCCAGTATGAGATTATTACTGCAGGAGTAGGCATGAAACCTTTAAGTACGGAAAAGGTCAAAGTACACTATCACGGAACGCTTATTGACGGTACGGTCTTTGATAGTTCGGTGGAGAGAGGTTCTCCTGCTACATTTGGTGTGACTCAGGTCATACAAGGATGGGTAGAAGGACTACAATTAATGCCAGAAGGCTCTAAATGGAAACTATTTATTCCTTCGGATTTAGCTTATGGTCCAAGAGGGCAAGGAAAAATTGGCCCTAATTCTGCTTTGATTTTTGAAGTGGAGTTATTAGAAATTATTAAATAAGAGATGATGTTTTCTTATTCAACCTATTAAGAAAAAGAATGAAAAAGATTTTTTTAACATGCGGAGTGCTTCTTTTAGGTGCTTTTGTTTTTGGTCAAGAAACTTCCCATAAATATGGATATGAAGATTTAACACCTTCTGAAACGCAGCATAAGGTAGAGCAGTTTGTTACACAATTTTTAAATAATTACCACTATCAGAAATTTAAGGTAGACGATGAATTGTCTTCTAAGGTTTTTGATAACATGATTGAAAGTATAGATGGTGGACATTCTTACTTTACACAGTCAGAGATTGATGAATTTGAGAAATATAGATACCTCATTGATGATGCACTTCTATCTGGTGATCTTGATATTCCATTTACGGTATTTAATAGCTATAGGAAAGTATATAAAGAGCGGTTTGACTATGTGATGACTTACCTAGATAAACCTTTTGACTTTACATCAAACGCTACTTATAATGTAGACGAAGAAGGCAAAACCTGGGCCTCTTCTAAAGAGGAATTGAATGCGGAATGGGACAAGATCATTACAAGTCAGGCTTTGAGCTTAAAATTGAGTGGTAGTTCTGATAATGCGATAGTAAGTACGCTTAAGAAGAGGTTTGAAAGATATGAGTCTAGAGTAGGTAAATGGAGGTCAGAAGACGTTTTCCAGACCTACATGAATTCTTTTACAAGAGTTATTGACCCTCATACGAGTTATATGATTCCAAGTACTGCTGCCCAGTTTAACATTGATATGAGCCAGTCTTTAGAAGGAATTGGAGCGAGACTTCAAAATAGTGATGATTATGTCATGATAATGGATATCATTCCTGGAGGACCGTTATTTAAAACTCAAGAGTCTAATAAGGATGATTACATACTTGCAGTGGCACAAGGAGATGATGGTGACTTTCAGGATATCGTAGGTTGGTTAACAGACGACGCCGTAAATCTTATCAGAGGGAAAAAAGGAACTGTCGTAAGATTGCTCTTAAAAGCCAAGAATGCTCCTGTAAACTCTGAACCTAGAGAGGTAAGAATAGTAAGAGATAAAATTAAATTGGAAGAGGCTGTGGCTTCTTCTGAAATTCTAGAGCTAGAACAGAATGGCAAGAAATTTAAAATGGGACTCATTGATATCCCTATGTTTTATAGAGATTTTGATGGAGCAAGAAGCGGGTCTGATTTTCAGAGTACCACAAAGGATGTAGATGCTTTTCTTCATGACTTTAACAAAGAAGGGTTAGATGGTGTTATTATTGACCTTAGAAATAATGGAGGAGGTTCATTAACAGAGGCTATTGAGCTCACAGGACTTTTTATCACGAATGGTCCAGTAGTGCAGAGAAGAACCGGTAGAGGACGCATAGATGTGGAAGAAGATAAAAATTCAGCGGTCTCTTATGCTGGACCATTACTTGTCCTCCAAAACAGAGGCTCTGCTTCGGCATCTGAGATTTTTGCAGGTGCTATTCAAGACTATAATAGAGGTTTGATTGTGGGAGAGCAATCTTTCGGAAAAGGAACTGTACAGCAATTGGTAAATCTTGATCAATTTTTATTATCGCCAAAAGTAGCTTCTAGAAAAGGTGCTTCTACTAACGGTCTAGAGGAAGAGGAACGATATGGGCAGTTAAAATTAACTACGGAGAAATTCTATAGAATTACTGGAAATAGCACCCAAAACAAGGGGGTTGTTCCAGACATCGCCTTACCAACTCCATGGAACGCTGATGAAATGGGTGAAAGTAGCATGGAAAGTGCTCTTCCATATGATCAGATTTCGAGTTCTACATTTATGAATCAGAACGTGATAACGAATAAGGTCTTGGCAGCGGTGTTGGAGAAATATAATAGTAGGCTGGCAAATGATGAAGATATGAAACTTCTTATAGAGGATATAGAGATTTATAAAAGGCAAAGAGAAATAAAAGAGTATTCCCTTAATTATGAAGTAAGGCTCAAAGAAAAGACAGATAACGAAGAAGTGATTTCGGCCATCAAGAAATTAAGAAAAACGAAAGAAGGCGACGACAGATCGAATGATCTATACCTTGTGGAGGCACAAAAAATCCTAATGGATTTGATAGCTTTTCAAGAATAAAAGATAGCCTAATCCGATTAAAAAAAATAGACTTCTCATTAAATGGGAAGTCTATTTTTTTGTTTTAATCTTTTGCTAAAATTACTTGTCTTGCTTTTCGGCAGGTAATATAAAATGGATTGGATTTTTAACTTTGGTTTTTAACAGAGCTATTTCTAGAACATCATCCACGATGTCTACATAATGGAAAGTTAGACCTGTAGTATATTCCTCACCAATTTCTTCTACATCCTTTCTGTTTTTATAACAAAGTATTATCTCCTTAATATTGGCTCTTTTGGCCGCTAAGATTTTTTCCTTAATACCACCCACAGGAAGCACTTTGCCTCTAAGGGTAATTTCTCCCGTCATGGCTAAGTTATTTTTTATTTTCCTTTGCGTAAAAATGGAAGCCATTGACGTTAAAATCGTAATTCCAGCAGAAGGCCCGTCTTTAGGAACTGCACCTTGAGGGACATGTATGTGCAGGTCGTAATGTTGGAAAGTTCTGTAATCTATTTTAAGTTCTTCAGAGTTAGCCTTAAGATAAGACAGGGCTGTCATAGCAGATTCCTTCATGACATCACCTAGCTGACCAGAAAGGGTTAGCGTTCCTTTACCTCGGCTTAAATTGGATTCTATGAATAAAATGTCTCCACCTACCGGAGTCCAAGCCAAACCTGTTACTACACCCGCCATTTCGTTTCCTTCGTAGAGGTCTGTGTCAAAAATAGGCTGTCCTAGTAGCTCAATGATGTCGTCACCTTTTAAGTTGGTTTTGTATTCTTCATCCAGAGCTATGGCTTTAGCTATTTTTCTAACTACCGTTCCAACTTTCTGCTCCAAGGCTCTTACACCCGACTCTCTAGTATAACCTTCTACTAGTGTTACAAAAGCATCTTTATTGAGCTTCAAATCTTTTGACGTTAAGCCATGCTCTTCTAACTGCTTAGGAAGTAAATGTCTCTTAGCTATTTCTACCTTTTCTGCGACTGTATAACCGGTTAATTCAATGATTTCCATTCGGTCTCTCAAAGCAGACTGAATGGTGTCAAGAGAATTGGCTGTGGCAATGAATAACACCTTAGAAAGATCGAAATCTACTTCTAGATAGTTGTCTTTGAAAGCACTGTTTTGCTCAGGATCTAATACTTCTAATAATGCACTGGAAGGGTCACCTCTGTGGTCCCTGGAAATTTTATCAATTTCATCTAAAACAAAAACCGGATTTGATTTTTTCGCTTTATTGATGTTCTGAATGACTTTACCAGGCATAGCTCCGATATAAGTCTTTCTATGTCCTCTAATCTCTGATTCGTCATGAATACCACCGAGTGCCATTCTTACGTATTCTCTCCCAAGTGCTTTTGCTATAGATTTACCCAAAGAGGTTTTTCCAACACCAGGAGGGCCATAAAAACAAAGAATAGGAGCCTTCATGTCATTTCTTAACTTCAATACAGCTAAGTATTCAATAATACGCTCTTTAACTTTCTTTAGTCCATAATGGTCATCATCAAGAATTTTAGACGCTCTTTTAAGGTTAAAGTTGTCTCCACTTGTTTCATTCCAAGGCAAGTCTGCTAGAAGTTCAGCATATCCTACAGACATGCTATATTCTGGAGCCATGGAGTTTAGCCTTTGAATTTTATTAAGTTCTTTATTAAAATGCTCGTTGATTTCTGGACGCCATTTTTTCTTGGCTCCTTTCATTCTAAGTCTTTCAATCTCCTGATCGGGAGAATCCGAACCTAGTTCTTCCTGAAGTACTTTTATTTGTTGTCTTAAATAATACTCCCGCTGCTGTTGGTCTATATCTGAACTAGCCTTTGATTGAATGTCTTTCTTTATTTCAAGAACTTCTACTTCTTTGAGCATGTGCTCTAAAAGTTTATGAGCTTGCTCTCCGCCATCATATGTTTCTAATAGAAGCTGCTTTTCAGCAATACTAATATTTAGATTTGAAGATAAGAAGTGAGTTAAAAAGATAGGCGATTCTATATTATTAATAGCCATTTGGGCATCTCTAGGAATCTCTGGATTAAGATTTAGGATGTTGGCTGCAGTATCTTTCAAAGTAGAGATCAATGCCTTGGTCTCTTTCTTTTTAGCATTCGGAAATGTGTCAGTTATATATTCAACAGAGGCTGTTAAGAACGGATTGGTCTTTAGGATTTCTGTAATCTTAAACCTTCTTCGTCCTTGTACTATAATGGTCACATTGCCATCTGGCAACACTATCATTTTAAGGATATTTCCTACTGTGCCGATTTTATAAAGATCGTCTCCGGTAGGCTCATCTTTGGTTTGTTTAACTTGAGATACTATCCCGAGGGTTCTATCCCCCCTATATGCTTTTTTTACAAGCCTTATGGCCTTTGTTCGAGTAACTGTAACTGGAATAACAATGCCAGGAAACAGTACGGTATTTCTTAAGGGTAATAAAGGCAGGTTCTCTGGAAGGTTTTCATCACTTTCCATCACTTCGTCTGGTGAAGCTATCTCAATCATCTCTACGTTTTCCAAATCCGTATCACGATTGGCAAATTGTTCCAATAGTTCAAAATCTTTATTCATTCAGTAATTTTTCTTATGCCTCACATGCCACTCTGTCATTAATTAATGTACAAAAAAGCAATTGATATTCAAATATCTTATGGACTCTTAAAAGGTCAAGCTTAATGCCAAGCTATATGTATCGGCTATTTTGTCATACTTAAAGCCTCATAGATATACCTTTAGTATCTAAATATGATTTAAGTTCTGGAATCCCAATTTCCTTAAAGTGAAAAATGGAGGCGGCTAGGCCGGCATCCGCATATCCTGCTGTAAAAACGTCGTAGAAGTGTTCCATATTACCCGCACCTCCAGATGCTATTATGGGGATTCCTGCATTTCTAGAAATAGTAGAAGTCAGTGCTATGGCAAAACCATCTTTTGTGCCATCTGCATCCATTGAGGTTAAAAGTATTTCTCCTGCCCCTCTTTCTTCCACCTCTTTAGCCCACGAAATGGTTTCAAGGTCTGTAGGAGTTCTGCCACCATGAGTGTGAACCACATTTCTGGTTTTATCTACATGTCTTGTGTCAATAGCCACAACGATACACTGAGAACCAAATTCCTGTGCCAATTCTCCGATAAGCGTAGGGTTTTTTACAGCGGAAGAATTTATAGAAATTTTATCTGCACCAGCATTAAGAAGTGCAGAAACATCGGCCACTGAGCTAATACCACCGCCTACAGTAAATGGGATGTTGATAGTATGTGCCACTTTTTTTACCAAGTCTAAAAGCGTTTTTCTTCCGTCTACAGTGGCGGTAATATCTAAAAAAACAAGTTCGTCAGCACCGCTTTTGGCATACATATCTGCCAGTTCCACTGCGTCTCCAGCATCCCTTAGGTTTACGAAGTTAGTTCCTTTAACGGTGCGTCCTTCTTTAATATCTAAACAAGGTATTATTCTTTTGGTGAGCATCTTCTAATCTTTGTTTTTATAGACGTTTTTGTTAACTATTTCCATGAAGAAATCAGGATGTTCAACCTCATTCCAACCCACTTTATGATAAAGTTTGTGGGCGTCTTTAGTGGCCAGTAACCATCTTCTTAATCCCTTTAATTCTGGAATTTCCAAAATGCTTTCCATCATCCATCTGGCGTATCTTTTCCCTCTTTCAGATTCAAGTATAAATACGTCTGCTAAATATGCAAACGTTGTATAATCAGTTATTATTCTGCAGAATCCAATCTGCATCTCAGATTTGTATAATCCTAAAGAAAGACTGTTTTCTATCCCTTTTAAAACAGTTTTTTTAGGAATTTCTGACGACCAGTAGGATTTGCTTAGAAAGTCATGAATTAAATCAATATCAAGCAAGTCTTTTTGGCTACTTAACAATAAATCATTCTTCCTTTTTTCAAACTGTATCATGTTTTCGAAGAATAAAAGACTTAATCTGGGCGAGCGAAATACGGTTTTCATAGATGGCTTTACCAACGATGACTCCATACAGGTTTTGAGCTGCTAGTTTTTCAATGTCATCGAAATTTGCAACACCACCACTAGCAATTATAAGAGTCTCAGAAAATTGCTGTTTAAGGTTCTTGTATAGTTGGTAGGAAGGTCCTTCCAAAAGACCATCCTTATCTACATCTGTACTTATAATGTATTTCGCACCTAAAGAGATATAGCTTTTAACAAATTTATATATATCCATCTGTGTGTCTTCTTCCCAACCACTTATGGCTATTTTTTCGTTTTTAGCGTCAGCACCAAGAATAATCTTATCTCCTCCATAAGTTTCTAACCAAGAGCTAAACAAGTCGGGGTCTTTAACTGCAATGCTGCCTCCAGTAACTTGAGCTGCTCCATAATCAAAAACCATTTTTAGGTCAGCGTCTGACTGCACCCCGCCACCAAAATCAATGGTTAGCTTGGTATGAGTGGCTATTTGATCTAGAACTTTATAGTTAACAACTTTCTTTAGTTTAGCTCCGTCTAGGTCTACAAGATGCAAGCGGGTAATGCCATTGTCTTCAAATTCTTTGGCTACTTCTAAAGGATTCTCGTTATATATTTTTTTTGTGCCATAATCTCCTTTGGTCAGTCTGACACACTTGGCATCTATAATATCAATGGCAGGAATTATCTGAAACATTTATTTCTTTATGTTTAAAAAATTTCGAAAAATCTGCTCACCTACATCTCCACTTATTTCAGAGTGAAATTGACAGGCATAAAAGTTATCCTTTTGTAAAATGGCAGAGTAAGGCAAAATATAGTCAGTAGTAGCTACCGTATCTTTACATAAAGGAGCATAAAAAGAGTGATTGTAGTAAACATGTTTATGCTCTTCTATGCCAGAAAGCAATTCAGATTTAAAATCAAAAATATTATTCCAGCCGGTTTGGGGAATTTTATGATGCTCTTTTTTAGGGAACTTAATAATGTCTATTTCAAAAACTCCAAGACAGTTAGTGTCTCCTTCTTCTGAGTAGTTGCAGAGTAGTTGCATGCCCACGCATGTTCCTAAGAATGGTTGTTTAAGTGTAGGTATTAGTTTGTCTAATCCATTGTCAACTAAACTTTTCATAGCCGTTGACGCTTCGCCTACACCAGGAAAGATAATTCTTTCTGCTGAGGAAAGTTCTTCTGGGTTGTCTGTCAATCTGTAAGATACTCCTATTCTATCAAGGGCGTACATTACAGACATAACATTTCCAGCATTGTATTTAATGATACTTACTTCTGACATATTTTTTCTGAGATATTCAAAATTAGAGGAATCTATAGCAATAGACAATTAGACCAACGAGCTTCTTGGAATAATATAAAAAAAACTTCCTCTGACAAAATAAAACCCAACAAGCTGTCGGGTCTATTTGTTCGCTAAATTTGTCAGGAAAAAAATCTTTATAAACTATTAGTTAAATTCTAAATTAGACTACGAAAATAAGCGAATGAATTGAATATAGCAATGATTTCCCCTAAATAAGCGTATTAAAGCGGCTTTGATAGATATGAAAAATGGTTGTGGAATCACTGTTTTTCAGCTGGTAATGCCACTCAATAAGTTTTTACTATTATAAAAAAATAAAGTACTGAATTATACAGTACTTCATTATTCGTAACCCAAAAAGTAAAAATTGTCTTTAATGATTTTTTAAACGGAGATCTTTCTCTTCGTTTTCATTCTTATAGTAGAGCCTGCATTTAAACCGCTGGCAGATAAAAATCTCCTATATTGTTTTCTGAAATCCGCAGCCTTTCTTCTTGATATTTCTATGACTTCGTCTTTCAAGTATATTTCTCCTCCTCGACAGTTAAATCTTAAATCTTTTACATGATCAAAATTTACCATAAATGATCGGTGTGGTCTTACAAAGTTTACCACATTTTCTAATTCTTCTTCGAAAATTCTTAGCGTTTTACTACTAATTATTTCATTTCCATTTTTTAGCCTAAAAACCGTATAGTTTTTAGCACTTTGCAAATAGATAATGTCGTTAAGATTGACGATTTTTTTACGACCAGCCACTCTTATATGCATATCATTCTGTGATGATAAAGTACCTTTATCCTTAGTATTTAGAGGATTAGTACTTTTGCTTGTTGTCGGTGAAATTTTTTTTATTTGTAAGAGCCTATTCATTAGGTAGCAATTTATTTCCTGAACTTTTAATCTTCAAGTTTGTGAGACGTGTTTTTATAATACGTCTCCAATATATTGCGGAACATCGACTAAATCAAGGGTGATTCGATAACTGGTAGTGTCTGAACAATAAGTGGTGGACTTATTTGCCTTTTTGTTTTTTTAAGTACTAAGCCATTCCAGAAATTCGGCTTTTTTTCTTCGAGATACCGGTAGTTCTTTTCCCGAATCTGTAAGGATAAGCCCACCATCTCCTCTAATGTATTTCTTTATATATATTTTATTTATAAGATGGGAATGATGGATTCGAAAGAAGTTATACTCGCTTAATAATTCTTCAAAATACTTGATGCTTTTAGAAACTAAAACGGTTCTTTTGTCAACCAAAGAAACTATAGTGTAGTCCTGGGCTGCTTCGCAATGTATAATGTGACCTACCTGTACCAGTTCAAGACCGTTAGTTATAGGCAAAGGGATTTTATTGGTAAGGTCTTTAGGTGTTTTCATGTTGCTCAGTAAATTTTGAATTTGACTGGCACTGGAGATGGTATTAATTCTTTCAATGGCTTTTTTTACAGCCATCTGTAACTCTGTGATGTTTATAGGCTTTAAAAGATAGTCTAGTGCGTTAAATTTTATGGCTGTAATGGCGTATTGGTCAAAACCAGTTGTGAAAATGACTTCGAAATTGGTTTCGTTAAACATTTCTAGCATATCAAAGCCAGTATTATGAGGCATTTCTATATCTAGAAAAACTATTTGTGGATTGGTTTCAGAAATGAGTTTAAATCCTTCTTCTGCAGAATTGGCAGTGCCTAGAATCTTTAAATTATCTTCAAGGTAATTATCAATAATAGTTTTTAAGGTGTCTAAGCTCCTGTTTTCATCATCAATAAGTACGCAAGTGTGCATTATTCCATTGTTTTAGGAAATCTTATAGTAACTATTGTGCCGAGGTCTATATCTGTTAATCCATCTGGTATTTCTACGTCGTTTAATGAAAATTCAATATTCGTTTCATTAATTCTGTTGTAGGTTTCCAAACGCTCTTCTGTAATTTTTAGGCCTTGAGAAATATAGCCTTTTCTTGATGTCGTTTGTATTTCTTTGGATCTTTTTCTTCCCACGCCATCGTCTTTTATGGTACAGGTAATGATATTTTCAGACTCTTCAAAGCGTATTTCTAAGGTACCCTTTTTTTTCTTATATCTAAGTCCATGATTGATACTATTTTCTACAAAGGGCTGAAGCACCATGGTCGGTATTTCTATAAGTTTATCTAAATCGGGGTCTACATAAATATGATACTCGAAACTATTCTCGAATCTAAGTTTCTCCATTTCTATATAAAGTTGGAGAAGATGAAGCTCTTCAGAAATGGTTATATATTTGTTTCTAGAGGAGTCTAAAAACATCCTAATAAGAAGAGCAAATTTTGTCAAGTAGTCGTTGGCTAGAAAAGTGTTTTTTTTCATAATATAACTCTGAATAGAATTCAGTGCGTTAAATATGAAATGAGGATTCATTTGTAGCTGTAGTGTCCTTAATTCTAGTTCAATAATTCTTTTTTGCTGTTCCTGTTCTTCCTCTTCTTGACTCTTAATGGCTTTTTCTCGACTATATAAAATAGCAAAAACGCAAAAGAATCCTAAAGCCCAAAACCACCAAGTTCTGTACCACGGCTTGTCAACAATGATTTTAAGACTCATTTCCTTTTTAAGGATACCATCAGATAGTTTTGATATTTGAAATTCATATTTTCCAGGATAAAGGTTGAGAATGTTGACTTCAGATTCCTTGATGGCTTTCCATTCCGTGCTTTGGGCACTGACCACCTCCATATTAAAAAGACGATATTTCCAGTCTGAATTAAGGTTGTTATCCTGAAAAATAACTTTTAGGTTGTTGTGGTAATAATCGGTATTGAGGATAGAGTCCAGAAAAACTGCTTCTCCTGATATTTCTATTTTTGCAATATAAAAACTAGGAGGCTTCTTAGATTCCTGTGCGACCAATTTTACACAAGGCCATAAAAAGAAAATACTAAGAAGCCATTTAGTCATTTTAGTTTAGAGAAAGTTCTTCTTTAATGTCGTTGACTTTCTTTTTTAAGGACTCAAGCGTTTCATTATAAAGTTCTTTACGCTTTAGCTCTGTTCTTACGCCCACATAAAATTTAATTTTGGGCTCCGTTCCAGACGGCCTACAGGTAAATTTAGTGCCATCTTCTGTAAAGAATTGAAGTACATTAGAGCTCTCAATTCCAAGACCCGTTTGTATATTTTCAATTCCTTTGGTTACAAAATTAGTTCTGGTTAAAGCTTTATAATCATCCATCCTGATAACTGGAGAACCAGCTAATTCTTTCGGAGGATTAGTTCTAAAATCAGCCATCATTTGCTGGATTTCTTCAGCTCCAGATTTACCTTTTTTTGTAACGGAAATAAGACCTTCGTAGAAGAACCCGTATTGCAAATACATTTCTGAAAGGAAGTCAAATAAGCTGTTGCCATTGTGTTTGGCATAAGCTGTTAACTCTGCTATAATAGCACAAGAAGCTACCGCGTCTTTATCTCTTACTTTGTCTCCAATGAGATAACCATAGCTCTCTTCACCACCGCCTATGAACGTTTCCTTACCTTCAGTCTCTCTTATAACCTGAGCGATATACTTAAATCCGGTTAGGGTGTTATAGCATTTAACGCCAGACTTGGCAGCCATGGCATCAATTAGTTCCGTGGTCACTATGGTTTTAGCCACAAATTCATTTCCAGTCAGTTTTTTAGCTTTCTTCCATGCTTTTAGTAAGTAGTAAATAATTAAGCTAGCTGCCTGATTACCATTTAATAATTGCCATTCACCGCTAGGGTCTTTCACAGCCATTCCTACTCTATCAGCGTCTGGGTCAGTTGCCATAACCAAATCGGCATCTATTTCTTTCGCTTTTTTCAGGGATAGGCTCATGGCTTCTTGCTCCTCAGGGTTTGGATAAACTACTGTTGGAAAGTTACCATCAGGCTTTGCTTGTTCTTCCACAATGTGGACATTCTCAAAACCCAGTTGTTTCAATGCCGCTGGTACCATGGTAATTCCAGTGCCATGGATAGAAGAGAAAACAATTTTAAGGTCAGATTGTTTTCTGTTAATGCCAGGAGAGACGCTAATACTTTTTACGGCTTTAAGATATTTTTTGTCTAAGGCAGGTTTAATAATTTTAATGCGTTTTTTTACTCCTCGGAATTTAATTTTGCTAACGGTCGTGATGTTATTTACTTCTTCCACAATGCTCTTATCATGTGGAGCCACTACTTGAGAGCCATCATTCCAGTATACTTTATAACCGTTATACTCTCTTGGGTTATGAGAAGCCGTAATCACCAATCCTGCTTGGCAGCCTAGCTCCCGCACAGTGAAAGACAGCTGCGGCGTAGGTCTTAGTTCTGGAAAGAGATATGCCGTGATGCCGTTTGCAGAAAATATGTCGGCGGCTATTTGAGCAAACTCAGGCGAAAAGTTTCTACTGTCAAAAGCAATCGCGGCTTTAATATCACCTTCAGGATAGCATTGGTTGAGGTAATTTGCTAATCCTTGAGTGGCAGCACCTACAGTATATTTATTCATCCTGTTTGATCCTACGCCAATTTCGCCTCGCATTCCACCTGTTCCAAATTCTAAATTCTTATAAAAAGAATCTGTCAGTTGATTGATGTTTTTCTCTTCAATCCATTTTTGAATAGTGGCCTTAGTTTCGTCGTCATACTTTCCTTTCAGCCACTTTTTGATGTTTTTTTCTGCGGTTTTGTCTAAACTTAGTTCTTCGAGCATTTCTAATTGGCGTTTTAATGAAAATAATGAACAAGATATACAAGGGTTTTTGCTATTACAAAACATTTAGAATTTATTGAGAGCATTGATATTAATTAGCGTAGTTTTGCGGCAGTTTTTGGTGCTTTTGAATCCAAAGTTCAAGACGCTTAATAGGGAATCATGTTCAATGCATGAGCTGTTACCGCAACTGTAAGGAGTCAATACTTGAGACCACTATCCACTGATACCAAAATGGCGTATTGGGAAGGAAAAATCAAGTGACCCCGAGCCAGGAGACCTGCCTGAAATTATTCTTTTCAATACTGCTACGGTAGATAGCTGTTGATGAGCGGAAGTCAATTTTTTATTTCAATCGATAGATTGAGCAAAACTTTTATCAATGTTTAAATTCTTAAAGAAAAGCGTACTTATCGTATGCTTAATTTCTAGCTCTGTGATGGCACAGGAAACGCTGGAACAAATCACTGTGACTACTACAAAGTTGCCGCAGAAAACCTCCCAATTGACCAAGTCAATGGTCATAATAAACGATTCTCTCATAAAAGCTCATGCTGGCTGGTCTGTTTCAGATTTACTACAAAAACAAGTGGGACTAAATGTAGTAGGTGCAGGCCAAACGCTCGGAAGTATTCAGAGTATCTTTTTAAGAGGGGCCAGTTCAGGTAAAACACTTATTCTAATGGATGGAGCACCGCTTTATGACCCTTCATCTACAGAAGGAAACTTTGATCTAAACCTTATCAATCTTCAAAATATTGAAAGGATAGAAATTTTAAAGGGCGGACAGTCCACACTTTATGGGTCAGATGCTGTGGCTGGTGTCATAAATTTCATATCCAAAAAACAATCTACAGAGAAAGTATCTCTTTATGGTAAACTTAGTTATAGTAGTTTCAATACCCTAGACTTGGGGGTAGGAGCTAGAGGAGAGTTGGCTGGCATTGGATACAATATCGGCCTTACTAAAATAAAAAGCGACGGTTTTTCTTCAGCTAATTCGGATTCGCCAGATCCCGAAAATGATGGTTTTGACAAAACTAATTTTGACGCTCAGCTGTCTAAAAAGTTTGGAGATTTTAATATTAGAGCCTTTGCTAGACAAACAAATTACACGGCCGATTTAGATGCAGGAGCCTTTGTAGATGATAAGGATTATGTTTTTGATTCAAAAAACTTTCAATTAGGAACTGGAGCAGACTGGATTAAAGAGAAATTTCAAGTTCATTTAAATATCAACGCTTCTAATGTTAAACGAGAGTTTGAAGATGACTCCACAGATGTTCCTGCCTCCGCTTTTGCTAAATACTCTTTTTCCACTTACGAAAGTAAATCTTCCTTTTTTGATCTGTATTCTCAGTTATTTCCATCTGACAATATTAAGGTATTGCTAGGAATAGACTACCGAGCCCAAAGTATTGCTCAGACTTACTATTCTGTAAGTTCTTATGGGCCGTTTGAGGACGTCCCTTTATTACATGACGACGCTAGCATTAATAATTTCAGTGCTTATTCAGCGGTGGAACTTGCGGCAAACGATAAACTTGGTATTGAGATTGGTGGAAGACTAAACATTCACTCGGAGTATAAAAGCAATTTTTCATACTCACTGAATCCATTTTATAGGCCTAATGAAGTAATGACTGTCTATGGAGTTTTAGCTACAAGTTATAAAAATCCAACACTTTATCAGCTTTACTCACCATACGGAAATTTAGATTTAAAGCCAGAAACTTCAAGAAATTTGGAGATAGGTTTAAAAGTCAATAATACCAGCACAGGATCGTCTGCACAGTTGGCTTGGTTTGATCGAAAGAACAAAAATAAGGTCACCTATTTAAGTCTACAGGAACCACCTTATGGTCAATATAACAACATTGACGAGCAGCAAACGAGTGGTTTGGAAGTGTCTATTGGTCAGAAAATAAGTATAGTGAATATTACGGGCAACTATACCTATTTAGATGGTTATAACAGCATGTTATCCAAAGAAGAGCAAAAGTATAATTTGAACAGGATTCCGAAACACGCCATAAATTTAGGTGCAGGTGTAGCGGTAACTAAGAAATTGACTCTTGGGGTAGATTATCAGTTTATAGGAGAAAGAACTGATGGGTTCTTTGATTCTGAGCTTTATCAAACAGTGGATGTTACGCTAGATTCTTATTCTTTAATTGATATTAACGCTAGATACCAGTTTACAAAAAAATGGAGTGTTTTTGCATCTGCAACAAACGTTTTTAATAAAAAGTATACGGAGATATATGGTTACAATTCCAGACCTGCTGCTTTTAGGTTTGGGGTAAATTATAACTAAAACCTATTCACCGTCATATTTATAGTTTGAAAGGCTGGGGATATTTGTAAAAAAATAACAGCGTTATGATTTCACAAAGTTTTTATTCAGACCAGCTTTCTTTCTATAAAACGGGTGTTCAAAAAAAGGAAGTACTCCACGAGTATTTTGAAAAATCGGATATCATAGCCCAGATGGAGGGCTTTTCCATAAAAGAATTGCTCAGTTTCTTGAAAGTTTCTCATCAATATTATTTGAAGAAGAAATTGCCGGAAATTGAGCAATCTCTACTTCATATCACTTCTAGATATAGCGAATCTCATGTTGTATTATCCAGTCTAGCCTACTTTTTTAGTGGGTATAAAAATAAGCTCGTTAAACACATGAGGATGGAAGATGACATACTCTTTCCTTATATAGAGGAGCTGATAGAACCAGAAAATTCGGAAGAAAAAATTAAACAAGTATTAGCTAAAAATACGCTTCAGCATTTTGAAGAAAATCATGATGCCATTGAAGATGAACTTTCAGAGGTGAATGAGATCCTTTTTAAACATTCAAGCCAAAGCGAATTACCGATGCCGTTCCGTATTTTTCTAAATCAAATATCTCAGTTTGAAACTGAACTAAAGAAGCACGCCATCATTGAAGATGAAGTCTTGCTTCCAAAGGTTTTTGATTTACAGAGAAAGCTTAGTACCGCATTATAGAAACAGTGGTACTGTCAGAAATTGGGGCTTTTAAATCTAATTTTAAAACATTATTAGCAATCTCCTTGCCAGTGCTAGCACCATTTTTAACAGACATTCTATAATGTATACCCGCATATACAGGTGACACTTCTGCTTCTTTTGCGTAGTTGGTAAAGTTTTTATAGGCTCTTTTTAAGGCTTTATTGTGCTGAGAAGTAATTTCAAAAGTATACACTTCGCCAAATTCGTTCGCAAGAATAGTAGCCACGGCCGATACTACGGCGGCCTGTTCTGAGGTATAGTCTGGGACCGCATTCTCTATTTGCCTAGCGACCCAATGTGGATCTATCGCCTGATTAATATAGGTTACAGGTCTCATAAGATTATTGCTGAACTTACTTTTCCAAGAACTGATGTATGATTCGTGCATGGCAAATGTAACCTTAAGGTATAATTTGAGAGCTTGGTCCAGTTTGTAGTTCTCTTTTGTAATAAGATTCGACACCAAGGCCAGCTGGTTACCAGCCTGCGTTACAGAGCTTGGAGGCATTTCCCAGAAATTCATTATTTCTTTTTGAGCATCATTTAAGTTTGAAGACGTTAAATAAACTTCATAAGCTTCATCAAAAAAGGTAGAATGTTCTTTAAAAGAAAAGGGTTCTGGTGCGGCGGCTTTGAGTGATTTATTGGCCGAAGTAAAGGTTTTCACTTCTCCCCATTTGGGTAATAGCGGTCTCGTTTTCTCACCTGTAGGTTTCCAAGATGCCGCCGAATTAAAAACAGAATTACTTAAAGGATAATTATTATCGTATGCTTTATGGCCGCCGTCTTTTTGAGATAGCGTCCAAATGACTTGAGCCACCTCTGCTCCATATCTGATAGATCTTTCTACGGCATCGCTTCCTACACCGACTTTATAGATTTGCTCATATTTCTTTTTAAGCGTATCCATTTTTGTTTTATAAACATCACTGGTGGTTCCGTAAAGGTTTTTCATCAATGTATGTTGAGAGGAATTAATGGCAAGTGGCCAGTTGTATTCCAGACTTTTATCTATTTCTGGTAAGTTGTCCAAGCCCTCAATGCTTGCCTTTAAGCTCTGGTTTGTTGGCATGCCAGATACGGCGGTTTCGTATGCCGCTAGGGCTAAATATGCCATGGACCTGGCGGCTACAGGACCTTCGTAGCCTGGAGTCGCTTTAATAAGTTCTAATTGTAAACCTGCGTAATCGTTTAAGATTCCTGCTGTATATTTAGAAACCGCTGTGGATAGTTCTTCCTGTGTAGGGTTTACTTCGTCTGTGCCTTTGCTACAGGAGATTGTAAGCACTGCTGTCAGCCCTATGATAAGGATTGATAATATTTTAGTCATTAGACTACCGTTTTAATTCACCTATAATAATTCAATAACCTTGCCAAATTGAGCTAAAGCTGACTTCAATTGGTGCTATACGAATAACTTTATAGATTTGATATGGTCTAAATAGTTTTGGAAGCATTAATTTTGGGTATGATTCCTCAGGAGACTATACAGCAGATTCTTCAAGCCACAGATGTGGTGGATGTCGTTGGAGATTTCGTTTCGTTAAAGAAACGTGGTGCCAATATGATAGCATGCTGTCCTTTTCATAATGAGAAAACCCCTTCTTTTTCTGTATCTGCTACAAAACAGATTTATAAGTGTTTTGGATGTGGTAAAGGAGGTGACGCAGTCCGTTTTATAATGGACTTAGAAGGGCTTAGTTATCCAGAAGCTTTAAAGTGGTTGGCGAAAAGATATGGTATTGAAATTCAGGAAAAAGAATATACTGATGAAGACCTTTTAGCTCAAAACGAGCGAGATAGTCTTTTTATAGTTTCTGAGTTCGCCCAGAAATATTATGTGGATCAATTAAGCGCTTCTGAAGGAAAAAGCATAGGATACAGTTATTTTAAGGAGCGTGGATATAATGACGCCACCATTGCCAAATTTAATCTGGGCTACAGTTTAGAAGCTTGGGATGGTTTTACAAATCATGCGATAAAGCATGGATTTACACTTTCTATTTTAGAAAAGGCTGGTCTTACCATTGTTAGAGAAGATAAAGACCCCATAGATAGGTTTAGAGGACGTGTAATTTTTCCTATTAATAATGTAGCAGGCAAGCCGATAGCTTTTGGGGCTAGAATCTTAAAAGTTAATCCCAAGTCTCCTAAATACCTCAATTCTCCAGAGACTGATATCTATCATAAAAGCCGAATAGTATATGGTATTTATACGGCAAAGAATAGCATTCGACAGGAGGATAACTGTTATTTGGTGGAGGGTTATACAGATGTCGTTTCCTTGAATCAGGCGGGTATTGAGAATGTGGTAGCTTCTTCTGGTACATCTCTTACCAAAGAGCAAATTCAGCTGATTAGGAGGTTTAGTAATAATATTACCGTACTTTATGATGGAGATGCTGCTGGAATAAACGCTTCTTTAAGAGGGACAGACCTCATTTTAGAGGAAGATATGAATGTAAGGGTTGTGGTTTTCCCAGATGGAGAAGATCCCGATAGCTTTGTTCAAAAAGTCGGCTACGAGGAATTTAAGAAATATGTAGAGACAACATCTAAAGACTTTATCAGGTTTAAGACAGAATTAAGTCTAGATAAAGTAGGGAATGACCCCGTTCTTAAGGCAGGTTTAATAAGCGATTTGGTAGGTACTATCACCAAGATTCCTGATGCCATAAAAAGGGCAGTTTTTTATCAGGAGGTGGCTGCATTACTTCAGATTGACGAAGAAATTCTTATTACGGAAGGAAATAAAATCGGCAGGAAAAGGAGTAATGACGCTCAGAAAAGTAGGAATAACAGCCTTCCGCCTCCAATTGATGAGAACGATTTTCCTCCTCCAGATTTTTTCATGGGCTCTCCAGACGAGTCCCCATCTACCGCTGTTGCCGAGCAAGCCAATATACTCACCGCTATTTCTTTTAAAGAAGAGTTATTTGTTAAAGATTTGGTATGTCATGGTACAGAGGTGATTGAAAAGGATTTAGAATCGGGCGAGGAGGTTTGTTTGGCAGATTACGTGCTGCATGAGATTGGTGATACTAAGTTTCAGTCTGCCAAACTCAATAAAATATTAGAATTATATAGAGCGGAATATGATGCTGGAAGACTTCCATCGACGTCTTTTTTTACCTCTCATCCCGACGAGCAGATACAGCAACAAGTCGTAAACTGGCTCTCTCCCTTATACGAATTAAGTGAGAGCTGGCAAAAGTTCGAGATTTTTGTGCCACCCTATGTAGAACGTCTTGATGAACTCAGCTATAAGAATATTCTGAGAATTAAAAAGGAACGTTTTGAGGGTGAGTACATGGCCATCACAGAGAAAATGATAAATTCAGATGATGCCGATGAACAGGAGTCTCTTATTTTGGATGCTATGAAAGTGAAAAAGCTGGTTCAAAAACTTGCTGACCAGCTCGGCTCCGTTATTTAGAATCTAAATATTTTTTCACGTTTTTATGAAACTGATTAATGATCATTTCGTGAAGAAATGGGTAAAGCTTTTCATCCCTAAACTTTGAGTCGCTTTTATAGTGCGTATTATGCGTCACACGTGTTTTGTTTTCAGATATCTTTTCAAACTTTATGATCTGCGAGCCCGATGATTTTCCGCCATCTACATAACACAGTTTTACGGTTTTATTCTCATGGGAAACTTTACTCACGTAATGGGTGACAGCAAGTTTAAATAATCCAAATACTAATCTTATTACAATAAAAATCAGTTGATTATCTTTCATGCCAGAATACTTATCATCGGCATAAGATACTTTTCTGGGGTCATTGTCGTAGGCGAAAGAGAAGGTGAGATTGCTTCCGCACCAAGATTTGTTTGGAGGAATACTAAGGTATCCATTCCATGTTTTTTCTAGATCGTAATCCAGTTCATAAGCTTTTGAGTGTAAATAAAAGTCTTTGTCGATTCCTTCAAAGTAGCATTTAGAATTGACGCAATCCAGATCTCCAAAAGTATTTAAATTGTATTTATCCAGATAGCTCAATGTCTGCTCAGAATGAATACGATTTTTGTCAATCAGAGAAAGGGCACTTGTTTTACTTTTGGCTAAAAGATCATTCATAGAAAACGAGATTGTATAGGGTCGATTAATTGAAAAAGCAATATGCTTTAAAAAAATTAAAAAAACCAAACCTGAAGCTTGATATTAGATAACGATTAATTCTCATATTCCGTTTTCTTGATAAATAATGCGTTATAAAATTATGAGAATATTGAAAGCGTGAAGGCAGTAAATTATATTGCGAAAATTAATGAATGACGCAGCAAAAGGTATGGATAATGTGTCAATAAAAAATCTAACAAATCTAGAACCAGATAATAATGAAAATTAAAAAAGTAGTGCTCTTTGTCATGTGCTTCTTTGTATTTTTTGCGGCTGACGCCCAAAGGAAAAAGAAAAAAGAGCAAGCCGCTCAAGCCCTTTCCGATAGCTTATCAAAAGCAAAGGAGCCTGAAAAGAAAAAAGAAGAGAAAAAGGGTCCCAAAAAATTCTCAGACTTTATTGATAGCACAGCCATTAGCCAAGTAGGTCTTTTTAACGTTCATTTGAAAGATGACAAGTGGTATTTTGAGGTTGCTGATACCTTGTTGGGTAGAGAAATTATGACCGTTTCTAGATATTCTCAAACGGCAGCAGGAGGGTCCATTTATGGAGGAGAATTGGTCAATAGGCAGGTAGTAAAATTTGAAAAAGGGCCTAAAGACCAACTTTTTCTTAAGTCTATTTCATATATCATCATGAGTCCAGATAGCACTAAGCCTATCGCCACAGCGGTGCGAAATTCAAGTGCCGACCCTATCATTGCAGCTTTTGAAATTAAGGCGATAAAGAATGATACTTTAACGGGTTTTAAATCCTATGTGATTGACATGACATCTACTTTTGATGGGGACGAGCAGATTTTTTCTTTGGGCTCTGTTGATAAGCAAAGATTAAATATTACCAGCATTAAAAAGGATAGATCTTTCATTAAGAGCATTAAAACGTATCCTATTAATACGGAAATTAGAACGGTTAAAACTTTTGGCGTTTCGCCAGAACGTGTTGAATTAAGGCCAACACCTTCTGTTGGTAGTTATTTGCCCGCTTCTAAAGATGCCGGGGTGGTGACCATGGAGTTTAACACTTCATTTTTGGTGCTACCAAAGACACCTATGAGAAAGCGACTTTTTGACGCAAGGGTAGGATATTTTGCTAATCAATACGGAGTTTTTAAAGAAGAGTCCCAAAAGTCTGATGCCGATGTTTTTGCGGTGAGGTGGAGGTTAGAGCCCAAAAATGCAGAAGATGCTGAAAGACAGAAGAACGGAGAATTGATAGAACCAGCTAAGCCCATTTTGTATTATGTAGACCCTGCGACCCCTGTAAAATGGAAGTCGTATATCAAAGCTGGAATTGATGACTGGAATGTGGCTTTTGAAGAGGCGGGCTGGAAGAATGCAATTAGCGGGGAATATTGGCCAGAAGAAGATACTACCATGAGTTTGGAAGATGCTCGTTTTTCGGTGGTCAGATACTTTGCTTCACCTATTTCAAATGCCTATGGACCAAATGTTCATGACCCTCGAAGTGGCGAGATATTAGAAAGCCATATTGGCTGGTATCATAACGTCATGAGGTTACTCAGAAATTGGTACTTTGTTCAGACCGCAGCAGTAGACCCTAGGGCGAGAGAAATGGAGTTTGATGATGATTTAATGGGAGAATTAATTCGCTTCGTTTCTTCTCACGAGGTAGGCCATACTTTGGGTTTGAGACATAACATGGGAGCTTCTTCTGCTACACCAGTAGAAAAGCTAAGAGATGACGAGTGGTTAGCTCAAAATGGTCACACCTCTTCTATAATGGATTATGCTAGATTTAATTATGTAGCCCAGCCAGAAGATAGCGTTACGCATTTGTTTGCTGGAATAGGTGTTTATGACAAATGGGCTATTAAGTGGGGTTATAGTTACTTTGTAGATGCTGCTGATGAAGAGCAAGAAAAGTTACTGTTAAATGAATGGACGAAGGAGGCTAATAAAACACCTAGATTAAGGTTTGGTACAGAAATTAGTCCTTATGACCCTAGATATCAAACAGAAGATTTGGGAGATAATGCCATGCTGGCCTCTTCTTATGGAATTAAAAACATGAAGAGAATCGTGCCGAATTTAGAAAACTGGAGCAAAAAGGACGCTGAATCATACAAAGAATTAAGAGAATTACATGTGCAAGTAACCACTCAGTTTAAAAGATATATGGGGCATGTCACCAAGAATATTGGCGGAGTTTATGATTCACCAAAAACTTACGATATGGAAGGTGAGCAATTTACTGTGGTACCAAAAAGTACACAAAAAGAAGCTGTAAGTTTTCTTAACGAGCAGTTGTTTAAAACACCAAACTGGTTATACCCATCAGGAATTTATAGCAAAACCAAAGTAGAAACAGGTGTGGAAGCGATAAAGAGTTTACAGTCGGCTACTTTAGGTCAAGTGTTGGAGGGGGAAAGGCTTGCCAGAATATTAGAATATAGTGCATTGTCTACCAACAACTATTCAGTGGATGAACTACTAACGGATTTAGAAACTGGCATTTTAGGCGAGCTGAAATTGGCAAGTAAGGCAGATCAATACAGAAGAAATTTACATAAAGTATATGTTACAGAGTTAATAGGTCTTTTGGAGCCAGGTAAAGCTGTAATGAGATCTATTCCGGTAGGGGTGACTTATGGTTTTGAAAGTCAAACAGTGAACTTGAACGAAACAGACCTTCCTTCAATTGCTAGAGGGCATTTAGTTGCAATAAAAAGTAAACTTATTGTTGCTCAAAGGGTTAGTGATAAATTGTCCGCTTTTCATTACAAAGATTTGTTAGAAAGAGTGGAGTTAGCTTTAGACCCAAAATAGCTTATTTCGGGATTTTATAGGAATCTGTCGTTAATTTTAACGACAGATTTTTTTTGATATATGTTTATCAGGGGCACGATTTTTGCTTAGTTTAGCGTTAAAGTCTTACATTTAAAAACGCACTGTTGAATCGCTTACTTATCGTCGGATTAATGCTCTTGACTATTTCGTCTTTTGCCCAAAGTGGTAATTGGCAGGTGGACAAATTGGGTCAGGATTATGCGAAATTATCCTACCAGAGAGTTATTACGGACGCTAAAACCATTTTAAAAAGAGATAATTCTTTGACAGATGCTCAAAGAAAAGAGGTGCTAAGTAAGCTTTCGTATTCGCTTTATAATATCAATGATTACAAGCAAGCGGAAGAATATTTTCAGAGTTTGGCAAGTTTGGCACAAGATAATACAAAGGAAGACAATGACATTCTTTTGAAATATGCAAAAGTTTTAGCAGGGAATGGAAAACATGCTCAGTCTTCCAAGGTTTGGAGCAAGTACGGTGAGCAAAATCCTAAAGATTTAAGAGCAGGTGATTTTACCGCACTACAGTCAAATACTGAACCGCTCATAAGGAATGCAGCAAGTTATGAAACATATCTACTTCCAATAAATACCAATCATGCAGATTTTAGCCCTACAAGATATGCCGGTGGGCTTGTTTTTGTTTCAGGTAGAGGGAAAAACACCCCCATTAAGCGTGTATTTGCTTGGGATAATTCGTCTTTCCTTGATTTGTTTTATTTGGATGACGAAAGTCAACTAAATTCCAGTTCCTCTGCAGGTTTAAGCTCTAGTCCAACGGCTTCAATAGCAGAACCTGATTTAAGAGCTGATTATTTTACTACGCAAACGGCCAACGATGGTCCAACTTTAGGTTTGAAAAGTGCTTTAGGTTTTTTAACAAAACCTAAGCTAGAGTCGGATAGGATGAATGGTGCAATAAACTCAAGTTATCATGACGGACCTTGTCAATTTTATAATAATGGGGAAAGCGTCATTTTTACAAGAAATGGCATTAGAAATTTAGATTATGTTTCAGAAGATGGTGTCAATAGGATTCATCTTTATATGGCTAAAAAGATAGGGGATCAGTGGGGGAATTTAGAAGGCTTTCCGTATAACGACGGCAATTATTCTACTGGACATCCAGCGTTTATGCCAGACGAAAATATTTTGTTTTTTGCATCAGATATGCCCGGCGGTTTTGGTGGGGTAGATATTTATTTTTCTAAATTTCATAATGGCGAGTGGTTGGAGCCACAAAATGCTGGCATAACCGTTAATACGGAGGGAAATGAAATGTTTCCTTATATTGATGAACAAAACAATCTTTACTTCTCTTCAGATGGTCATCCGGGTCTTGGCGGCTTAGATATTTTTACGGTTTCTTTGAATAGTGAGGGAATTCCAATATCTGGAATGCATAATTTAGGGGCACCTTTAAATTCGGCTGCAGACGATTTCGGTATACTTACAGACTCCGATTTGAAAAAAGGTTATTTTAGTAGTAATAGAAAGCGTGGCGGAGGCGATGATGACATTTACAGTTTTACCAGAATAGGAGAAAAGTTTGGTTGTAAGGATGTCTTGGTAACCGTTAAAAATGACAATAATGGGAAAACAATCGCAGGTCTAGATTTCGTCTATTATGAGTCTTTGAGTCCTAATGAAAAGAAGAAAGCAAAGACAGATAACTACGGTAATGTTAAATTATGTCTAAATGCGGAGTCTAATTATTACTTCGAGTTTTCCGATAAAGATTTTAAAAGTCCCAAAGTACATTTTCACACCAAAGGGATTTCGGACTTTAGAGAAACACCTTTTGAAATTATCTTAAGTGAAAGGATAGAGCCGATTAAACCTAATATTCTTCAGCCGCAAGTTATGGCTCGTCAGAGAGACTTGAGTGACGAAAGGAGATATAGGGGTATTGTTTTCTTGGGAGATGTAACACAACCATTGGCTGGGATTAGAGTGCGGTTTATTAATAAATGCACAGATGAAACAATCGAACTATTGACTGCGAAAAACGGTCAGTATGATTTTATAAGAGACCCAAGCTGTGACTATGAATTTACAGCAATAAAAGCGGGCTATGCCACTAATTATGAATTTGTACCAAGCACTTTAAAAGCCGGTGTTAAGTCTGATGCAGTAGCTATTGGTAGTAAAGTCGCTGTGAAATCAAAAAAAGAATCGGAGTCATTCTTTGACCCAAAGGTTTTTAAGGTTGGCGATTTTGTGAAGTTGGATAATATTTATTATGAAACCAAAGACTATGAACTTGCTTCTAATTCTAAAAATGATTTAGACCAATTGGTTTTAGTGATGAGGGCTTATCCAGCCATGGTAATTGAGGTTTTCTCACATACAGATTCAAGAGGAGAAGCTGGTGCCAATCTCATTTTATCCCAGAAAAGAGCAGACGCAGTTAAAGGATACCTTACAGGTAGAGGAGTAGACTCTTCTAGGATAAAAGCCGTTGGGATGGGAGAGGAGTCGCCTATAAATAAATGTGGCGACGGTATTCAGTGCACAGAGGCCGAATACCGACGCAATAGAAGAACAGAGTTTAAGATTTTACAGATTGAAAGGATTTAAAAAGGTAAGTCGTCTTCATCGCTTCCATTTGGTATTTGCTCAGGAGAAGGTTCTGAAGAGCTTTGAGACGTTTGATTGCCATAATTACTTGAGGAGTTGCTTCCAGAACTGCTTTCGCCCCCAGGTCTCCCGCCTAGCATCTGCATATTATTAGCTCTTATTCTCACGCCCGTTTTTTCTTGGCCATTCTGGTCTGTCCATTTTTCGGTTCTTATTTTTCCTTCTATATATAAGGGGTCACCTTTTTTTACATACTGCTCCACCACACTGGCTAAACCTTCCCAGATTTCTATTCTATGCCATTCGGTTTGACTTTGTTTTTGGCCAGTTCTGTCAGTATAAGTCTCTGTGGTGGCTAGCGAAAAGTTAGCCACTTTGGAGCCACTTGGTAGCGTTCTTATTTCTGGATCACCACCTACATTGCCTATTAATATTACCTTGTTTAATCCCGCCATGGTGTTTATTTACTTCAGTTATTGATAATTGATAAAGATACATCACTCTATAGTAATGTCCAATATATACTTTTCTATCAATTTATGCTTGGGCAATTGTTCAATATCCTCAAGTTTATAGAAAAAAGAACGGAGTTCTTGTGGAATATTTTTTAGTTCAATGGGCCAGAAAAAGGTATGTATCCTTTGGTGAGTTAAGATTTGTTTACTGAAAATGGGTGTTCCAATACTCATTGTAGTGGACATCCACTCAGGGAATAATGACTTTAAATCATCAATTACTTCTGTTTTATTCTCTGTTTCAATGAGATAAAATTCATATAACCCTTTCCAAATATCCTGCTTTTCACGCTTTTCCAAGAAATATTTACCTTCATTTTTGAGTACGAGATAGTTGAAAAATCTATTTTTAATTGAAGTCTTTTTTAGTTTTACTGGGTAAGCTTTCTGGCTTTTTGCCTTAAAAGATCCACAATGAATTTGTACTGGGCAAACCTCACATGAAGGGTTTTTAGGCGAGCAAACAGTGGCTCCTAATTCCATCATTCCTTGATTAAAATCAGCAGGATTGTCATGGTCAATTAAACTTTGAGCAAGCTCTGAAAATTCTCTTATGCCATTTGATGAGTTGACAGGAGTATGAATTTCGTATATCCTTGATAGTACTCTGTAGACATTTCCGTCAACGACGGCTTTAGCTTCTCCGTATGAAATAGAGGAGATTGCCGCCGCCGTGTAGGCTCCAACTCCTTTGAGTTTTAACAAATCTTTATAGCTTTTTGGGAACACTCCTTGGCACTCTTCCACTACAAATTTTGCCGCAGAATGTAGGTTCCTAGCCCTAGAATAATAGCCCAAACCTTGCCAAGTTCTAAGCACCTCAGATTCTTCTGCTTCTGCCAATTCGTTTACCGTTTCAAACTTGGTAATGAATGTCAAGTAATAAGGTAAACCTTGATCAACTCTTGTCTGTTGTAAAATAATCTCTGAAAGCCAGATTTTATAAGGATCGTTGGTATTTCGCCATGGTAAGTCCCTTTTATTTAATTGATACCATTTGATAATTTGTTTCGAAAGCATGATGAAGTTTAATAAAATTTACTTAAATGTAGCCCCCATGGTAACTGTCTTGTAGTAAATTAACTAGGTTAAAATATTTGTATTAATTTGTGTGTGTAAAATCAATTAGGCTATCTTTGCAAACCCATTAAAGTATTTAAGATGCTAAAGCATCTTAATAATCTCTTAAGTATAACTAAAATAATTTAATAAAGTGACTAAAGCAGAAGCAATAGCAGCAATATCTGACAAGACTGGCATCGATAAAGCCAGCGTTTCTACAACATTAGAAGCCTTTTTTGTAACCGTAAAAGACACCTTAGGTAGTGGTGAAGCTCTTTATGTAAGAGGGTTTGGAAGTTTTGTAAATAAGAAAAGAGCCGCTAAAAAGGCCAGAAACATCTCAAAGAAAACTACAGTTACTGTACCTGAGCACCATATCCCTAGTTTTAAACCTGCTAAGGAATTTGTTGATATGATTAAGGAAAATATTAAGTAACATTAAATGTCTGGCGGATTGAAACCTATAAGTCACTTTGGGATTGTTTTATTAGTAGGAGTTTTACTCTCTTTAGGGTTATATTTCTTGCCAAAAACGGTTGTTAAAAACGAAGTTGCTACGGATGGAAACTCCGCCAGCTCTACTTCTCCAGAAGGGAAGGGAAGTGACCACGCAGTTCTTAATGCAGAGCAAGAACAAAAACTTAAGACTATAAAAGCCTCAAATTTGTCAGGGGAAGAAATGAATCAATCTTTGGTTGATTTTTTTAGCGAGCAAAATGTTTTTGATAGTGCAGGTTATTATACGGGTATAATAGCAGAAGCTACTAATTCTGAAGAAAGCTGGCTAAAAGCTGGTGATTATTACTATCAAGCTTATTCATTAAGTTTAAATCCTGTTAAAAGGGAAGAATTGGCTGAGAAAACCAGATCGGTTTATCAGAAAGTTTTGACGCTTAATCCAAATCAGTTGCAAGCCAAGACAAATATGGCGATGACCTATAGTACATCTAGCTCTCCTATGCAGGCGGTGCTTTTGTTAAGACAAGTTTTGGATCAAGAGCCAAGATTTGTTCCTGCCTTAATGAGCCTAGGGGCACTTTCTATGCAGTCTGGTCAATATGATAAAGCGGTTTCGAGATTTCAACAAGTTTTGGGTATAGCTCCAGGGAATTTAAACGCCCAATTGGGACTTGCTTACAGCTGGATAGAAGTAGGAGAGAAAGAGAAAGCAAAAGCTCTTTTATTAGACTTGTCAAAACAAAATGTTGGTGATGTTCTGCAAAATGAAATCAACAACACTTTGAAAAGTTTAAACTAATTTTTACTTTTGCGGTTCGATAATAACTAGCCTTTTCCCATAAGGTGTTATTTCAAAGAAATTATTTTAAAATCAACCCAGTGGGATTGGGTGTTTAGCTTATAAAATATGCCTTGCGGAAAGAAAAGAAAAAGACATAAAATGTCTACTCACAAAAGAAAGAAGCGTTTAAGAAAAAATAGACACAAGAAGAAATAATCTTCTTTTGCTACCATATATTTAATTCTTCTAAATAAATTAGCAGTTAGCAGAGGAGCTATTTTTTATATAGATCTGATCTGTTTACTGCTTTTTTATTTAAATTACATTATGATTTTATCACCCTTAATTCTAACTCAAATTTGAGCAACGAATTATTTATAAGTTCCACGCAAAAAGGTGAGCGAATAGCTCTTTTGCAGGATAAACGTCTTATTGAATATCACTTTGACAATGCAGAAAGCCATTTTGCTGTTGGGGATATATATTTAGGGACGGTCAAAAAAGTAGTTTCGGGCTTAAATGCCGCTTTCATAGATATTGGTTATGAGAAAGATGCTTTCTTGCATTATCATGATCTCAGCCCCAATATTAAATCCTTAAACGCCTACACTAAAGGTATTCTTAATAAGAAGCCATTTAGTCCTAGGTTAAAAGGTTTTAAACTACAGCCTCAGATAGATAAATTAGGAAAAATTTCGGATGTCTTAACCAAAGGGCAACCTATTTTGGTTCAGGTGGTTAAGGAACCGATTTCTTCTAAAGGACCTAGATTATCATGCGATATCTCCATTGCTGGAAGATATGTGGTTTTGGTGCCCTTCGCTAATGCAGTTAATATTTCCAAGAAAATTACCAGTAAACAAGAAAGACAAAGACTTCACAAGTTATTGTATTCTGTTAAGCCGGATAATTTTGGAGTTATAGTAAGAACTGTTGCAGAAAATAAGGATATACAAGAGCTACAGCGTGATTTAGAAGAGTGCGTAGAGAAATGGGAAGCAGGTATAGCAGCTCTAAAAGGAGCTAAAGCTAGAGACAGGATAGTAACCGAAATGGACAGAGCAGCATCTCTTTTAAGAGATATGCTTAATGATGATTTTGACAATATTGTAGTTGACGATAGTGGCAATTACGACAAAATCAGTTCATTTTTGCAAAATATTGCACCTGAAAAGGCCAAGATATTAAAGCTGCATAATGGCAAAACCAAGCTTTATGAGCACTACGGTATTGAAAAACAGTTGAAATCTTGTTTTGGTAAATCTGTTAGTTTGCCTAGCGGTGGCTATTTGATTATTGAGCATACAGAGGCTTTACACGTTATTGATGTAAATAGCGGTAATAAATCTACCAAAGAGGAAGACCAAGAAGCTACTGCAATAAATGTTAATACAGAAGCAGCCAAAGAAATAGCTCGCCAGCTACGTCTTAGAGACATGGGTGGTATAGTGGTGGTTGATTTCATTGACATGAAAAAGGCACAGAACAGACGTGAGATTAACGACGTTCTGAAAGCTGAAATGAAAGGAGATAGGTCTAAGTATACTATTTTGCCTATTACAAAATTTGGATTAGCTCAGATTACGCGTCAGAGAGTAAGGCCAGAGATGAATATCATTACCAAAGAAAAGTGCCCTACATGTAGTGGTACAGGTAATATTCAGGCTAGTATTGCTGTAACAGATACCATACAGAATCATTTAGAGCATCTTATGGAAAAGCAGAATGAACCTGGTCTTAGTATTATTTTACATCCATTTATATATGCATATTATAGAGAGGGATTCCTATCTAGGCAAATGAAATGGTTTATAAAATATAAGAAATGGATTAAGCTTACTAAAGATTCATCTTTAGGAGTTACAGATTTTCACTTTATTAATTCACACGGAGAAGAAATAGAATTAGCTTAAGAAGTTAATTAAAGAAATTTGAAGTCCCTTTGAGTATTTATTCAAAGGGACTTTTGCATTAATAATTGTCATAAAACATTTTTACTCTTCTAGTAAATTGTTCATAAATAGGTTTAGAGAATTCAATGAATAACTGCTGAGGGGCAGGAGGGAGTTCTTCTCTATTTTTGGTGAGTGCCAGTTCCTTTTCTGTCAGTGCTCTATGATCTCCATTATAGCTAGACCATTCATTGACCCATATAAACTCGCCAGGGAACTCTTCTTTTTTTAGAATAGTCTTATTATTGAAGTCCGTTATTTCCATGAGAAGTAAACCTTTAGAGCTTACAATTTTTTTATTAAAGGAGTATTTGGCATTTACTTTACCATAAACATCTACAGTTTCGCCCTTGATTTTGGCGGTGCCAGTTTTTACACTATCCACACTGGTTAAAGTACTTTCTTTTCTTTCTAGATAAGTTTCTCCTACCACAAAATCAACAAACTCTAATCTGATCACATGGTCCGGTTTAAGGTGGAGTGATCCTGCTTCAGAGGGGGAGTAAAATCTTATAAACTTATTTATTCTTTTGTTTTCTTTGAGAAATTCATCAATTCTATCTTGAAAGTATTGATGGCTTAATGCATAAGTTCTAGAATTTACAGAGGGCTGTTCTACCACAACATGATAGGAGCCAAGATGAAGAGCCTCGTCCATCTTTTCCCTAGTATCTTTGTAGTTTGGAGCAAATAGGAATAATTTCTCAAAAGCGTCAAATGATGCTCTTCCGCTTTCAATTGTCCCTTTCTTTAGCATTTCAGAAGCATATATGTATCTTTCAGTGGCCGCTAAATCTCTGGCTTGCTCTGTTTCTTTAAAGAAGGATTTAGGACTCACCACTCTTCTACAGGCGGTGCACTTGGCAATGAGATCATGCATTTTGTTAAGCTTGGAATAGTCCTCCAAAACTCTTTCCCATTTAAACTGTTGGTCGGCATTTTTTGCAATTGAAATATCTGAGAGAAGCTCTTTTGCGGCATTGTTATAGGCTTCTGGAAGAACAGCTAATGATTTATCGTTGTCAATATCTTTTTTTAGCTTTTCAACAGATTGTAGTACAGCATTATAGTAATCTCCCTTGTCTAAAGCCTTAGTTCCACTTTTACTGCAGGCGGACGACACTAGAAATGGGATGGTTAATAGTAGATGTTTTAGTTTAATTCTCATGATTTGAATAAGGTTAAAATTGAAATCTCAAACAATTTAGGTGACATTAAGGGAGATTTTCAAAGTTAAGAAACGACTTAACAAATCATTATAAACTTCAATGGAATTTATAAAACGGTAGAATATAGTCGTTTAAGACCTATTTCATCATTAGTTCGGCACTCCCGAAATTAACTTTGAAGAGTTTGCACCAGATTAAAACGTATTTCTGTTTAGTTAAATCAACTTCTGCCGGAAGGTTATAAATTAAATTCCCGTTTTCTACTTTGTTGCTAATCTGGATAAAATTCTTGGCATTCGTATTTTCCGCCAAATAAACACGTAGGTCTGGCCCAGAGTCCGTTTTGAAATTAGTGAATTTTAATTTTTTTACGCCATTGTCTTCAAAAATTTGCACCATTCCTGAGGTGGCATGAGCATCTCTTTTGAAATCTCCTAGGTATAATACAGTTGCCCCTTCATCATTCAATAACGGTTGTTCTTCAGAAATCACCATGGGTGGATTAATATCCATTTTAGTGCAGCCAGAAAATACTATTGTGATGAGAAAAATAAGGATGTATAAAGGATTTTTCATAAAGCAGGAGAACTTAGATTTAAGAAATATCGTATATAAAAATATAGAACAGGTAAAAAAATGAATAATCTATTTAAAAATTGGACAGTTACTCGATTTACGTATTTAATAGTGTCAATAGTTTTAATTGGCCTAGCATTTAATTACGGGCACAGTATTTTTCTCTACATTTTGGGTGTTGGCTTTTTGGCTCAAACACTTTTAAATGTAGGTTGTAGTAGTGGAGAATGCCGTAAACCCAATACTTTTAATTATAGAAGAAGGCATTAAGCGAAAAACATATAGCCAATAAGAATAGCAGCAACGATACCAATGAAATCTGCAAGAAGGCCATATTGTATGGCATATCTTACCTTGGTAACGCCGACGGAGCCAAAATATAAAGCTACGATATAAAATGTAGTATCAGTGGTTCCTTGAAATATACAAACCAATCTTCCGACAAAAGAATCTGGACCTCCATTTTCTGGAGCCATAGCTTCTAGCATTAAACCTCTAGCACCACTTCCAGAAAGAGGTCTCATAATGGCTACAGGAAGAGCTTCTACGAAACGTGTGTCCAATCCAATACTGGCTATTACGAAACCCAGAGCGTCTGTGAAAGCACTCAGTACACCAGAATTTCTTAAAACACTAATGGCAACTAGCATCCCTACAAGGTAAGGAATAATTTTTACGGCCACTTGAAAACCTTCTTTTGCTCCCTGTATGAAGGTATCAAAAATGTCAATCTTTTTTCTTAGACCTCCTAAGATGAAAACCACTATGACGGAGAATAAAATGAGATTACTGTAGACTTTCGAAAACCCTTCTATTTCTCCTTGGCTAAGCTTTGATAGATACCAAAGCAAAAGGAGAATAACTGCGGAGATTCCTCCTATCCAGCCAAGTATGGTTTTATCCCAAATCTTTATCTTTTGCTTGAACATTAGAAATATTAAACTAATGACAGTGGCAAAGTAGGTACTTATTAATAAGGGAATAAAGACATCTGAAGGGTCGGCGGCTCCCATGGAGGCTCTGTAAGTCATAATGTTAATAGGAATTAGGGTCAAACCTGAGGTTTGAAGAACTAGAAACATTATTTGAGAATTGGAAGCGGTGTCTTTATTTGGGTTTAGCTCTTGCAAACTTTCCATAGCTTTTAAACCAAAAGGTGTAGCGGCATTGTCTAAGTTTAGCATGTTGGCAGAGAAGTTCATAATCATTTGACCATGAGCCGGGTGGTCTTTCGGAACCTCTGGGAATAATTTATTAAAAAAAGGACCAACAATTCTAGACATAAATCTGATGGCTCCAGCTTCTTCTCCTATTTTTAAAATCCCTAGAAATAAAGTCATGATGCCTGTTAGGGCTAATGATATTTCAAAACCTACTTTGGCAGAATCGAAAATTCCTGCGACCAGTGTTTCAAAAATCAATTGATCGCCAAAGAAAAAATATTTAATTAAAGCCACTATCATGGCAACGATGAAGAACCCAGACCAGACGTAATTTAAAACCATTGAAAGAGATTAGTCTTTAGAATTATTTGACGAAATTTAGAGCAAATTACTTTATAAAACACGGATATTGATGCTTTGCAGGACTTTTTTGAGAGAAAAATCATTTATTTTATTTTTGATAATTTTTGTCTGTTCATGTAGCTCGGAATCTAGGAAAAAGAATGTGGCTTATACACCAATAAAGGACTTAGAGGTTTTGCCCAAAATTGAAAAAACAGAAGTTGGAGAACTGGAAGAAAGCCTTATTGCTCAAGGACTTGTTAATATTCAAGATGTGTCGCCAAATGTATTGGTAGATTTAAAATATTCTACCACAGATAATTTTTTTAAACGCGACGTATATGGTACGTTGACGAAGGCCTTTCTTCCTGTGATTACCGCTGAAAAATTATTTGTAGCTAGCGACTCGCTGATGAGCAATTATCCTGATTTTAGGTTAATGGTGTTTGATGCCGTTAGACCGCATTCGGTTCAGGAAGTTCTTTGGGAGGCATTGGATAGTATACCTCCAGGTGTGAGAAAAGCATATGTGGCAGATCCTGCTGAAGGATCTTTACATAATTATGGCTGTGCAATAGATTTAAGTATATATGATTTAAAAACGGATTCGCTTCTAGATATGGGTACTGCATATGATTTCTTTGGATATTTGGCGTATCCAAGAAAAGAAAAAGAAATGTTGGAGACGGGTCAACTCACAAAAACTCAGGTTCAAAACAGAGATATATTAAGGAAAGTGATGATTGGAGCTGGTTTTCTTCCAATAACAAGTGAATGGTGGCATTTTAACAGTACTTCTTTAGCTAGAGCAAAAAGGGATTATGCCTTGATAAAATAAAAAACAGTCATTCAAATGAACAACTGCTTTCAAATCACCTAACCACTAAAGTTTCTTAATATTTTATATCTGCTATTTAACCTCTTTTGCCACCATCAGATCTCATTCATGTATCGAAGTTTATATAGTAAATATGTTGACCTATTTAGTTGAAAATAAAAGCTTTAAAGTGCCTTTTAGAATTCAATATTTTATCAACTATACAATTTTAGGTTTTATTTGCGGAGGATGCAAGGGAAATTTATTGTTCGGTAAACTATAAATTAGGTACGTATAGTTGTGCATTTTAAATCAGGTTTATACATTAGGGAGTGTGGGGTGCATATTTGAATAAGAAATAGGTTGACATCCTTTTAAGTTTATGTTTATCTTTGTGAACTTTTTTATTTAAATAAAATTTTAGTGTTAGAATCTATAAATAGGATATTAAAAGGGGCAGAGGAATGGAATGTGAAAAATTCTGAAGATCTTGAAAAGTTTAGATTAAAGTATTTAAGTAAGAAGGGAGAATTAAATGAACTCTTCGAGGAATTTAAATCTGTTTCTCGTGACCAGAAAAGGGAATTTGGCCAAGAACTGAATAAGTTAAAATCTTTCTTAGATAATAAATTTAAGGATCTTCAAGAGGGTATTGTTCAGGTTGAGGATATTGAAGACAGGCCAGATTTATTTTTACCTGAACTGCCAAATGGGCTGGGTGCACTGCATCCTTTAACGCTTGTTAAAAGAAGAATCACGGAGATTTTTGCTAGAATGGGTTTTAGCAGTGAGGATGGTCCAGAAATAGAAACAGATAGATATAATTTTACGGCACTTAATTTTGCGGAAAATCATCCTGCCAGAGAAATGCAAGATACTTTTTTCATTTCTAAAGGAAAAGAACAGAAGGATGATGTGCTTTTAAGAACGCACACTTCAAATGTTCAGGTGAGATTAATGGAAAATAATAAACCACCTATTCGTTCGATAATGATTGGGAGAGTTTATAGAAATGAAGCTATTTCTGCAAGAGCACATTGCCAGTTTCATCAGGCTGAAGGTTTATATGTAGATAAGAATGTAAGTTTTTTAGATTTGAAAAATACCTTACTCCATTTCGCTAAGGAAATGTTTGGAAAAGATACTAAAATAAGGCTTCGTCCTAGTTATTTTCCTTTTACTGAACCAAGTGCAGAGATTGATATTTCATGCTTTATCTGTAAAGGTGAGGGTTGTAATATTTGTAAAAAGACGGGTTGGGTTGAAATTGGTGGCTCTGGAATGGTAGACCCTAATGTTTTAATTAGTGCAAATATTGACCCGGAAGAGTATACTGGATTTGCTTTCGGTATGGGAATAGAAAGAATCGCGATGTTAAAATATGACGTAAACGATATCAGATTGTTCTTCGATAACGACGTAAGGTTTCTTAGACAGTTTCAAGGGGCATAATTCTAAGGTTGTTATAGTAAGTTGATAATGATTATTAAAAAGTCTGTTTTTTTATTACTGGTTTTTCTGGGCTTTCAAATTCCAGCATTTTCGCAATTAAATATTGAATTCCCTTCTGAGAGGGCGGTGTTTCAGCGAGATAACAGTAATAACGGTTTTATTCCCGTTTATGGTATTGGACCAGTGAATGCGGATGTTATTGAAGGTCGATTAACCCCGTTTGTTAACGGTCAAGGTACTGCTACAGATTGGCAGGTTATAGATACCAATTTATTAAATGGAGCCTATTCTGGTAAAATATCAGGAAAGGGTGGATGGTATACCGTTGAGGTAAGGGCAAAGGTAAATGGTGTTGTGGTTTCTAATTATGCAGTTAATAAAGTGGGCATAGGAGAGGTGTTCATTGTGGCCGGTCAATCTAATGCACAAGGCTTTTTGAGCTTTAATCCTCCCACTGGAGCCAGTGACGATAGGGTAAATGGTTATGGATATTATAATTCCGTTTCCATTCCAGAAAACCCATCCTTAACTAATATATTGCCATTATATCGTGAGTTAAATTTAGGGCCGCATGGTCAAAGTTCTTGGGCTTGGGGAATTCTAGGAGACTTACTTGTTGCTAAATTGAATGTTCCAGTTCTTTTTTTTAATGCGGCTTATGAAGGAACAACCATAGAAAATTGGGTGAGTAGTTCTAAAGGACTTCCTACCACTAATGCCGGTTTAGGGACACCTTATACCAATCAAACACCATACTCTCCGTTAAGGATTATTCTTCAAAATCATGGTTCCGTATATGGATTAAGGAGTATTTTATGGATGCAAGGGGAGAATGATTTTGATACTTCTCAGTCGGATTATAGAAGAGATTTAAACTTTTTGGTAAATAAAGTTTCTCAAGATGTTGGCAAAAATGTGAATTGGATGGTGGCAAGGACTTCTTATATTTTTGACAGGGTTTATGGGCAAATCATTTCAGCTCAAGATCAAGTTATTGCAGATAATAATAATGTTTTTTCAGGTCCTTTTACAGATAGAATTCAAAACCCGAGGACAGATGGTGTTCATTTGTCTTATGATGGCATAACGGAATTGGCCCATGCCTTTAACAGGGACTTAACGACATCGGTTCTTAATTCAATGGTACCATCTCTTGGTGCTGAAATTGAACCATTGACATATGGATGCGTTTCGGGGAGCCTTGTTAAAGTTTCCCCTATAAAAAATAATTTTAAAGAGTTTGTGTGGAGTACAGGCTCCACAACTAGCTCTGCTCAAATATTTAGTGGAACTGTTTCTGGAGTTCTGAGAGACCAGAATGGTAATTATCACCTGACAGAAAAACTTAGTGTTAACGGTTTGCTACCGCCAGCTCCGAAAGTTTTAGCGGAGAATGACGGAATAGCTTGTATTGGGAAATCGGCTAGATTTTATATAAACTCTACTGCGAATAACGTGGAATGGGCAGACGGCTCTTCTGGTTATAACTTTTATACCTCAACAACAGAGGCTGTTTATGCTGTTCAGATAGATCAGTATGGATGTAGATCAGAGCGATCTTCAGCGTTAAGGGCGAGTTTTACGCCTACGCCACAACCTCCAGTAATAACCAGCCTTTTTAATAGTTATGGTGCATGTGAAGGAGACCTAATCACATTAATTGCCAAATCAGATAATAAAAGATTTAGATGGAGTACGGGTGAAACTTCTCAGCAGATTATTATTGGTGGAGTGGGTGAAAGAGAGTATCAAGCTTTGACGATAACTGATAATGGTTGCGAATCTGATTTCTCAGAACCAGTAGCAATCAAAATATTTAGTAAACCAGTACCTCCAACTATTATAAAGTCTGGACCTTATAGTATAGGAGTTTTAAATGAAGAAACATACGAAGGTTATGAATGGTCATATGAAGGTCAAAAACTGGATTTGTATTCTGGGGCAGAAATTTTAGCGAGTCAAAATGGCTTTTATACCGTTAAAGGTTTAGAAGTTCATGAGCAGCCATATGTGGCATCTTGTTTATCAAATGCCTCGGGACTATTCTTGTTTGAGAGAAAAGAAAATGATACGGGTATTGTGGCTTATCCTAATCCCGTTGTTGATAAAACTTTTTTTGTAGCTTCTGATGTTCCTTTGTCAGCCGTTCTTTCGCTGAAAGATATCAAAGGAAGAACTATTATTCCACCGTTTGTCGTGAAAGATTTAGAGCTACCTAGAGCACTGAAAATGTCTTCTACATTGCCAGCTGGAACATATATCTTAACGGTAGACTATGATGGGCTAGGAAAAAGGTTTAAACTATTTTTTGAATAATAGTCCCATATTACTATCCCTGCTGTTATACTAACGTTTAGGGAATGTTTGGTTCCAAATTGTGGAATTTCAATAACACAATCTGAGGCAAGAATTACTTCGTCGGAAACACCAAAAACTTCGTTTCCAAATACAAATGCGTATTTGGTGCTTGGTTCGGTTTTGAAAAGATCGAGTCCAATACTATTATTTGTTTGTTCTATAGAAGCTATTTGATAACCATCATCTTTAAGTTCTTTTATAGCATCCATAGTGTTTCCGAAATACTTAAATTCTACGGTATCCGTAGCACCTAATGCGGTCTTTTCCATTTCTTTATTTGGCGGTTGACCTGTTATTCCACATAAGTAGATCTTATTTACTCTAAAGGCATCTGCGGTTCTAAATATGGAGCCTACATTTTGTAAACTTCTGATATTATCTAAAACGAGACATATAGGAGATTTAGAACTTTTTTTGAATTCTTCAGGGCTTATTCTGCCCAGTTCGTCCATACTTGTTTTTCTAATTTCTGTTGATGGCATAATAATTGAGTTGTTTTCTTTAACAGGAAAGAATAAATATGCGTGTTTTAATAATAGTTTCAATTTTCATTTCTCTCGGTTTCAACGCAAGGTCGCAAAGTACCTCAACAGAACCGTATGCACAAAATAATGATGCTCTAAATAATACGGTAACCAATCAACAGGTTCAGGTTTCAAAGACCGTGTCTGACCCTAATTGTCAAACGGATTATGGAAATGAAGTAAAGGTTTCAAATACTGTTATCACAGGTTGGACGGCTGGTTGTTTAGAAATTAAAGCAACAGACTATATAGACTTAGATGAGTTTTTTGACTCTGAATATGGCAGTAACTTTGATGCTCAAATAGTTTCTCAAATCCCAGGAGGAAATCCAGAACCGGAGCCAACGCCAGATCCGACACCAACGCCAGATCCGACACCAACGCCAGATCCAACGCCTACTCCAGATCCAACACCAACACCTACGCCAGATCCAACAGAGGAGAAGCAATGCGAAGACTTTTCTAATCATGGAGCTACTAACCCTCATTTATATGCCAATTACTCTTCAAATTCTTTTGTGGGCAATTTAATTGCAAAATATACTCCAGAATACAAGGTAGAGGGTTTAACAGATTGGAAATTGATGACAACAGCCGGCCCTGTAATTCCAGGTTCGAATATTAAATATCATTATTATCAGGAGCCTTTCGATGGTTGGGAAAGAAATACCATATTAAGAACAAAAGCGGGCTGTCCAGAGTATAGAGACGTAAGGAGCCAGAAGGTATATACCAATACTTTAGAGCCTTGGATAGATTTGCCAACGGTAGGACCTCTTAATAATCCAGCTGTTAAAGATTACTATATAATGGTTAACTCCGAGTTAGAAGGTCGTCAAAATGTATGGGGTGACATTCCTATCTATAACCTTTATGCGGATAGAAATATACCAAATCTAAATGTTAGAATAAATGGTTCACAGTTTTTTGGTTTTGAGATTTACACTTACCCATTATTTCAGGTAAGACCCAATAGAGATATGATGGTGACGCCGTCTATTTATGTGGCCAAAGATTTTATAATGGATATTTCCGATGACGGTTACCAGTCTGCCTCTAGATATACCGTATATAGAAATTATCAAGGTGGTCACTGGAGTACCGTAACCACTATGACTAGGCATGATGGAAGAGTAACCGTATCTGTACAAGGTATAAACTGGGACACAAACCAAATCTTGGTAAATGTGAATACTGGTCAAAGTTATAATAACATTGAACAGTTTGGGAATGTGTTTGATTTGGGATACTTGCCAGATGGTGATTATCAGTTTGCTGCTAAAACTTATCATGGAAATACCATCAATGATAGAGTGATAGTAAAAGTGAAACGACCATCAATAAATTAACTTTCGATTAACTCATAATATCTTACATAGTCAATTAACATTTTTTGAGGAAAAATGGTATCGTCAACACCTTTTTGGCCACCCCAGTCTCCACCTACTGCAATATTGAGTAAAAGATGTTGGGCTTTATCAAAAGGCCATTCTGCATAGGTGTAACTTTTCTCTTTCTTAAATTCAAACAAAAGTAGATCGTCTATATAAAACTGAATCTTATCAGGGTACCAGTCTAATCTATATAAATGATATTCTTCTGAAGCTTTAAGCAGAATTTTATTGGCTCCTTTATTTGTACCAATAGAATGATTGAAGGCCTTGGTATGGATGTTAGCATGAATTCTGTTTTGGTCCATTCCTACATGCTCCATAATGTCTAATTCGCCATTATCTGGCCAGTAATTTTCTCCATAGGTATGTTTTGTGGCTAAAGTCCATATGGCTGGCCATGTACCCCTTCCAGTTGGGAGTAGAGCTTTCACCTCCATTCTACCATATAAAAAATCCTTTTTATTTTTAGTAACTAATCTAGCAGAAGTGTAAGAAGAGTTCTTTTTTATAGCTTCAATGATCAAATTTCCATTTTCTATTCTGGCGTTCTCTAGGTTGTCCGTATAGTTTTGAGATTCGTTATTTCCCCATCCATGCCCACCTAGGTCGTAGCCCCAAATATTGGAGTCAGGTTTGCCATCAACGTCGAACTCATCTACCCATTTGGCTTCCTTAGCAAAAGTGTAAGATTTGGTTGCTGGCGTCTCAGATTCTGGTACAAGTCTTTTTGGTTCGGGTGTTTTTGATGAAGAGCAAAGCGTTAGAATAAATCCAAAAAGAGGAAGAAGAATAAGGATTGTTTTTTTCATTTATTCAATATTTTAAATAATATTTTTTAGCTTACATATATATAAGTAAAAGACAAATGAACGAAAAAAAATCTTCTCGGAGAAAAGCTTTAACTGCTATTGTGGGTACAGCGGGCTTATCATTGGCCTCTGGTCTTAGCCAGAGAATTTCTGCGGCTGATAAGGTTTTGCTATCTGGAACCAAGGGTTTGGTGAATCACTCGGTATGCAGATGGTGTTATAAAGACATTGAGCTCGAAGATTTGGCTAAAGCCGCTGTGGAGATAGGTTTAAGTTCTATTGAGTTGTTGAAAATCAGCGAATTTAAGAAGATTCAGAAGTATGGTTTATCTTGTGCTATGGTATCGGCGTCTAGAGGTAATTATGGGATAGGTAACGGTTGGAATAAAAAGGAAAACCATGCTGGAATGCTAGAAGTTTACAAAATGGAAATAGATGACGCGGCAGCTGCTGGTTTGAAAAACATTATTGTTTTTTCTGGTAATAGAGAAACTAATCTAGGAGACGAGCAAGGTCTAGAAGTGTGTGCTACAGGTCTTAAACAGATTATGAGTTATGCTGAAAAGAAGAAGGTTACACTGGTAATGGAGTTGCTTAATTCAAAAGTGAATCACCCAAATTATATGTGTGATCATACCGACTGGGGTGTGGAATTATGCAAGCAAATAGGTTCTGATAACTTTAAACTCCTTTATGATATCTACCACATGCAGATAATGGAAGGGGATGTGATAAGGACAATAAAGGAAAACCATTCATACATTGCCCACTACCATACGGGTGGTGTTCCTGGTAGAAATGAAATTGATGATTCTCAAGAATTGAATTATCCTGCTATAATGAAAGCCGTTTTAGAAACGGGCTATAAAGGTTTTGTCGGTCAAGAATTTCTTCCCAAAAGGCCAGATAAACTAGATTCCTTAAAACAGGGTGTCCATATATGCGATGTTTAGAAGTCTGAGTTTACCAGATTTAGATATTTTTCATGAACCATTTAAAGTGATTTGAAGCAATTATTTATATATTCCATTTTCCTCTTTCAATATTTTGGTGTTAATGCCCAAGCTACTAATGGAATAATTATAACTGAGATTTTTGCTGACCCAACACCCAGCCACGGCCTCCCAGATAAAGAGTTTATAGAGATTTATAATAATACTGGCAAAGAGATAAATTTAGAGGGATATCAGCTTTTTTATAATTCCAGTAACGTTAGTTTTCCTGAATTTGTGATTTCGTCGGGTGAGTATGTTATTGTTTGTAGAGAAAACAATGTATCGCTCTTTCAGCCTTATGGAAAAACGATAGGGCTAAGTAAGTTTTCTCTTTTAAATTCTGGCACGGCTTTAAGTTTGGTTGATGCCACAGGGATACTGGTGTATGAAGTTAATTATAGCCCAGAATGGTATGCAGACGGTAAGGAACAGGGCTATTCCTTAGAAATGATTGACATTAATTATCCTTGTAGAGAAAAAGCGAATTGGACCTCATCTTTTGCGGTAATAGGAGGGACCCCAGGAAAAAGTAATGCATCTTCGTCAAATTTGCCAGACCTTACACCACCTAGTTTAATAAGCTATAACGAAGTGGGGCCTAAAATTTTTCAGTTCGTATTTTCGGAAAAACTTGATAATTCGGAAGAAAGCCTTTCGGTAGAAGCTACCGATTTAGCAATTAAAAGGATTTATTTTTCTGCAAATGATAAATCTTCCATCTTTCTGGAATTGGAAAAGGGTATGGAAGAAGACACATCCTACGACTTGATTTTCAATACCGTTTCAGATTGTTCAAAAAATGTTGCGGAGCCCATTAAGGTTTCCATAGGAAATATTGCTTATCCAGCACTTGGTGATTTATGGTTATCTGAGATTTTGTTTAACCCAAAGTCTGGAGGGAAAGATTTTGTGGAAATTTATAATCACTCGGGAAAATTACTTAATCTAAAAGGCCTTGGCCTTTCTAGATTGGGTAGTACCGGTGATTTGGAGGAGGTGGACGTGCTTTTTGATAAAAGTCAAACAATTAAGCCTAATCAATTTCTTTGTTTCACTACAGATAAGACCTCTCTCATAAAGATTTACCCAAATGCGGTATCTGAAAATATTATAGAAGTGAACAGGTTGCCAGCCTTCAATAATGATAAAGGGCATGTTTTTTTGTTAAGTGCCAATCAAGAAATTTTGGATAGTTTTGAATACGATGAAAAGATGCATCATTCGTCTTTAGATATTCGAGATGGCATTTCATTAGAGCGAGCTTCTTATCAAAAAATAACGTCTTTATGGTTGTCTGCATCGTCATCTGAAAACTATGCTACTCCGGGATATGAAATTTCGAATGATACTCAGAGAACCAATTTTAAAGTTATTGTGCAGAATGACTTAAATTTATCAAGTTTATTGGGTCATAAAGATGAAATAATTGTTAATTATTCATCGATTGAAAGTGGTAGTTTAAGTTCCAAAATCTATGACATTAATGGTAAGTTAATTACCAGTTTGGCCAGCAACCAATACATGAAAAATGCTGTCAAAATTAGCTGGAAGGGTTATAATGGTACTATGGAGTACTTACCTTCTGGGTACTATATCTTGTACTCTGAGCTCCGAACATCGGACCATTTGTATGAAAATAAGCAGAAGTTTTTACTGGTTCAGAGATGAATGTGCAAACATTTGCACTTTTTTAACCGTTAAAAAAGATTTTCCAATCATAAAATTGGATTCTAACGGTACGAATGTTTAATATTGCACTTAGTCAATTTTTAATTGGCTTTAATTAATTAAACCATTAACCATTTTTTTTTATGAAAGTAAACCTTTACTCAAGATACTTACTTATGGTTATGCTAGGGCTAACACTGACATTCAGTGGAGCTTTTGCACAAAACCAGAGAGTGAGTGGTAAAGTCATCGGAGCGGATGACGGCCTTGGTGTTCCGGGAGCCTCAGTAGTTATTCAAGGAACAACCACTGGTGTAACCACAGACATGGACGGGAACTATGCTATTCAAACTAGGAACTCTGATGATGTTTTGATTTTCAGTTTCGTTGGTTATTCTTCCCAGCAGATTAAAGTAGGAGGTCAATCAGTTATTAATGTTTCTTTAGCACCAGATGCTGCTTCTCTTGACGAGATTATTGTGACCGGTTATTCTACAACGAATAAAAAGGAATCAACAGCTGCAGTTTCAATCGTTAAAGCTAAAGATTTAAGAGCGGTACCATCAGGAAACGTTGAGCAGCAATTGGCTGGTCGTGTTGCTGGTGTAACAGTTATTACTAACGGTCAACCTGGTACTAACTCGACCATTCGTGTTCGTGGTTTTGGTGCTTTTGGAGGTAATGAGCCTTTAATCATTGTTGATGGAGTTCCTACAGGTTCTTCTAATTTCTTGTCACCAGATGATATCGAAACTACTACTGTATTGAAAGATGCAGCGGCGGCTTCTATTTATGGTGCTCGTGCAGCCAACGGTGTAATTGTATATACTACTAAGAAAGGTGCTAAAGGTAAAAGAGCCTTAGATATTTCTTATGATGGTTTATATGGTGCAACTGACCCTAACGTTAGTGGAGCACCTCAGATGCTTACTCCTCAAGAGCAGGCAGATTGGACACACGTTGCCTATAGAAATAATGCGGCAGCAAACGGAACAACTGTTCAGTATACCCATCCTCAGTATGGTAGTTCTGCTCAAGCCACTTTACCTGATTATCTTCATGCTAATGGAGCTAACGGTGTAAGAGGTTCTGTAGATTTAGCTGCTATTCAGGCGGCTTATGATGCTAATCCAGAAAACGTTTTCTTGATTAAGCCAAATTTAGCTGGTACAAACTGGTATGATGCTATTACTAGAGTGGCTCAGCTTAACAGACATAGCTTAGGTTTTAATGGAGGTACAGAAAATGGCCGTTACTACATCGGTTTAAACCTTCAAGACCAAAAGGGAATTATTATTAATAATGATTTCAAACGTTATGGTATGCGTGTTAACTCCGAGTTTGACTTAGGAAAAAGAGTTCGCTTTGGAGAAAACATCCAGTTTACTTATGTAAGTATTAAAGGACAGCAAGGTGGTAGCAATGGTCAAGGTTCTGCAGATGATGAGTCTCAGTTGTTGGCAGCTTATCGTATGCCGACAGTAATACCTGTATATGATGAATTTGGTAGCTTTGCTTCTACTAAGGCTGCAGGTTTTAACAATCCAAGAAACCCAGTAAGATCATTAGTGAATGATGTTGAAAATGATCAAGGATTTGGTTTCAGCGGTTTTGGTAATGTTTATTTAGAAATAGATCCTATCAAAAACTTAACTCTTCGTAGTAGTTTAGGAGGAAGTATTTCTAATGGCTATTATTATGGATACAATTACAGATACTTAGGAGATTCTGAGCCACAAGCATCAAACTCTTTCAATGAAGGTTCTAACTTCAATATTCAGTGGGTATTGACAAATACCGCCAATTATAAAATGGATTTAGGTGTTAATAAAATCAACCTTTTAGTAGGTCAAGAGGCACTTAACACGGGTAGAGGTAGAAGTATTAATGGTTCTGGTATCAATCCATTTACGATGGATTTGGACTATGTAAACCTTACTTTAGTACAGAGCCCAGTAGTAAACTCAAACCTATACAGTGGTGTTAACTTCTCTTCTTACTTCGGTAAATTGGATTATAAGTTATTAGACAAGTACTTCGTTACTGCGTTGGTTCGTCGTGATGGTGCTTCTAGATTTGGTGCTAATAATAGATACGGAGTGTTCCCTGCCTTCTCTGCAGGTTGGAGACTTTCTGATGAAGAATTCATGAAAGATCTTTCTTTCATCACAGACTTGAAAATCCGTGGAGGATGGGGACTTATGGGTAACTCTAATAATGTTGATCCAAATAATCAGTATTCTCTTTATGCTCAAGGAACTGGAACTTCTTTATATCCGATTGCGGGTCAAAGCTCAGGTGCTGATCCTGGATACTATAAGTCAAGAATTGGTAATCCAAATGCTAAGTGGGAGACATCAGAAACTTCTAATATAGGTTTCGATGCAACTTTTGCTAACGGTAAATTTGAAGCAGTTTTAGATGTTTGGAAAAAAGTTACGCGTGATTTACTTTATGCAGTACCTCTTCCAGCTGTTGTAGGACCTAATTCTGCTGCACCATCTGTGAATGTAGGTGAAATGTTAAATCAAGGTATTGATATTCAATTAATCAATAGAGGTAACCTTACTAACGCTATAAAGTATAACTTAACGGTTAACGGTTCTTTCTTGAAAAATGAGATTGTTAAATTAGCTCCTGGTATTCCTTACTTTGGTGGTAATGCATATCGTGGAATTAGCCCAATTAGAAATCAGCCAGGTCAACCAATTTCATCTTTCTTTGGATACAAGATGATTGGTTACTTTAATACACAGGGTGAAGTGGATAGCCATCCAGCTCAAGATGGAGCTGCTGTGGGTAGATTTAAGTACGAAGATGTGAATGGTGATGGTAAAATTACGCCAGATGATAGAACATTCCTAGGATCTCCAGTACCTGACTTTACGGGAGGTATTAACTTCGGTATTGAATTCGGAAACTGGGATGTGAACTCTTATTTCAACACTTTTATTGGAAACGATATTTGGAACCAGTCTAAATGGTTTACTGATTTCCACGGTACTTTCGAAGGTGCTGGTAAAGGTGTAAGAGCTAAACAATCTTGGACGCCAGAATTAGGAAATGATGCATTGGCTCCTATATGGGAATCAGCTACTAATCTTAGTACTTCTGGTGCTGAGAACTCTTGGTACATTGAAGATGGTTCTTATTTCAGAATGCAAAACCTTTCAGTAGGATATACGCTTGACCAAACAATTGCTAGCAAATTAGGTTTGACTAGAGCTAGAATCGCGGTATCTGGAAATAACTTATTTACGCTTACAGGTTACTCAGGACTTGATCCAGGAGTAGGTGGAGATGCAGATACTAACTTTGGTATCGATGTAGGTAACTTTCCAGTTACAAGAAGTTTTAACGTTGTGTTAAATCTTGGATTTTAATTAACAGATCATTATTGATTTTAATATAAAAATGATGAATATAAAAAATATAAAGAAAGGTGCATTAACAGCAATGGCTGTTACTATGCTTACGTTTTCTTGTAAAGACTCCTTTCTAGAAGTTCTTCCAACGGGTTCTTTAGGAGAAGCCCAACTATACAGCCAAGCTGGTGTTGAGGGAGCTTTGATTGGAGCTTACTCGATGCTGAATGGTAAAGGATTTGGCCGTTCGGCTGGTCCAAATAACTGGATGGGTTCCATACTTGGTGGTGAATCCAATAAGGGTACAGATGCGGGTGATTACTCTCAAATGAATTCTATCCAGCGATATGAAGTAAACTCTAACAGTGGTGAAATTGGTGGACTATGGGGTTCTAAATTTGAAGGGATCGCAAGAGCCAATTCTACGATTAGATTGGCAACGGCATCTACGCAAATTTCTGACGCTGTGCGTACCAGAATTATAGCAGAAGCTAGAGTTCTTAGAGGTCACTATTACTTTGATCTTAAAAGAATGTTTAATTCAGCACCATATTTTGATGAAACCGTTGCGGATTCAGATTTGCCAGATGTTCCTAATACCACGGCACTTCTAGGACCTATTGAAGCGGATTTCTTATTTGGAATGAACAATTTACCAGAAACTCAAGGAGATGCTGGTAGAGTGAACAAATGGGCAGCTGCGGCTTATTTAGGTAAGGCTTATATCTATGATGGTAAGTATGCTGAGGCGAAAGCGATATTTGATCAAGTAATTGCTAACGGTCAAACGACTAATGGTAAGAAATATGGTTTAGTGCCGGATTTCTCTCAAATTTTCAATGCAGAGAATGATAACCACGAAGAGGCTGTTTGGGCTGTTCAATCTTCAAACAACACAGGTAGTGTTAATAATGCTAACTGGTTTGATGATTTGAATTATCCTTATAACACTGGAACAAACGGACCAGGTAACTGCTGTGGATTTAACCAACCTACTTTTACAATGGTGAATCAGTTCCGTACTAAAAATGGTTTACCATTACTAGACGGTTCTTATAACTCGGGTACTAATCCGATTAAGAATGATTTCAAAATTGAAGCCAGTGCTTCTTTTACGGAAGACGCAGGTCCAGTGGATCCTCGCTTAGACCACACTGTAGGTCGTAGAGGTATACCTTATTTAGATTGGCAAGAGCATCCAGGTAAAGCTTGGATTCGTGATCAAACTTATGCAGGGCCATATTCTCCTAAGAAATTTGTTTATTACAAGACTCAAGAAAATACTTTTACAGATGGTAGCTCTTGGACTCGTGGATATGCCACTATGAACGTTCCAATTATTCGTTTCGCGGATGTTTTACTTATGGCTGCTGAAGCAGAAATTCAAGCAGGTAGTCTTGCTAAAGCTGTAGAGCATATCAATAAAGTTAGAGCTCGTGCTGCAAATCCTGCAGGATGGGTGATGGAATATGATGGAAGTGGTCCAGCTGCAAAGTATGAAATAGCTCTTTATACTTCTTTCAGTGGTAAGGAAGAGGCTATGAAAGCTTTGAAATTTGAGAGATTGCTTGAGCTAGCTCAAGAAGGACACCGTTATCCTGACTTGGTTAGATGGGGAGACGCGGCTACGTTCTTGAATACAGTGTATTTACCATATGATAGCAAGTTATTAATTACCAAATTTGGTGGTGCTAAATTTACTGCTGGGAAAAATGAGTATTTACCAATACCTCAATCACAGATTGATATTCAGCCTGCTTTAACGCAGAATCCTGGATATTAAATTTAAGTAGTTGATTTTATTAAAGTGGCTAAACTTGTTTAGCCACTTTTTTTATGTCAATTTAACTACATAACCTTATACAACATACATGTCATTTTGTTGATTTTTATTGCCATAATTATTTTTTATACTCATCATTAACGCATTTAATATGTATATCAAACCTCTCATATTTCTTTTTACAGGCATATTATTGACGGCCTGTTCAGGGAATAATTCTCGTTTTAAATTACTAAGCAGTGAGCATACGGGAGTTGATTTTAACAATCAAATCATAGAGAATGATTCTATTAATATCCTAACCTATGATTATACCTATAATGGGGGCGGAGTAGCCATTGCTGATTTTAATAATGATGGTTTGAAGGACATCTTTTTCAGTGCGAACATGACTGGAAACAAGCTTTATTTAAATAAAGGAGAACTGAAGTTTGATAATGTTACGGAAGCTGTCGGAATAGCTGCTACTAAAAGATGGTGTACCGCCGCGGTGGCCGTCGATATTAATAATGATGGTTGGATGGATATTTATGTTCCTGCGAGTTCTACCAATAATAGTTTGGCCTCAGATAGAGAAAATTTATTATACATTAATAAAGGTGCAGAAGGAGAATTTAGATTTGAAGAGGCTGGAGCTGCTTATGGGGTCAACAGTAATAGTTTTACAGAAGGTGCAGCATTTTTTGATTACGATAATGATGGCGACTTAGATTTATATGTTCTTAATAACGTCATAGACCATACCCCTAATTATTATCGAAAAAAGGTAGTAGATGGTTCTTATCCTAATAATGACCAATTGTTTAGAAACGATTGGGATGAAGAAAAGGGTCATTCAGTTTTTACGGATGTGAGTAATGAGGCGGGTATTTTAATAGAGGGGTTTGGGCTTGGAGTAAACATAACAGATATTAATAGAGACGGTTGGAAAGATATCTATGTGACCAATGATTATGCTGCAGATGACATTCTATATATCAATAACAAGAATGGTACTTTCACGGATAATGCCAAAGCCTATTTTAAGCATACCAGTAATAATGCTATGGGAAACGACGTAGCAGATATTAATAATGACGGACTGGCAGATATGGTGTCCTTGGACATGATGCCCGAAGATAATTATAGAAAGAAGATGTTTGTATCAGAAACTAATCCAGACAAATTTAGAGCTTCTGAACAGTTTGATTATACCAATCAGTATATGAGAAATACCTTACAGCTGAACAGCGGTTTGGATAAGGATTTCTTGGAAATAGGACTTTTTTCTGGAGTTGCAGAAACGGATTGGAGCTGGACGCCGTCCTTGGCAGATTTTGATAATGACGGATTTAGAGATTTATTCATAACCAATGGCTTTCCTAAAGATGTAACGGATAAAGATTTTGTGACTTACCGATCAGAAGCTTCAAAAATAGCAAGTAAGGATTTTCTGTTGAGTCAAATTCCAGAAGTTCGAATTAGTAACTATGCTTACAGAAATGTGGATGGCTTAAGATTTGAGGATGTGACAAATAGCTGGGGAATGAAAATGCCAAGCTTTTCTAGCGGAGCTTCTTACGCGGATTTGGATAATGACGGCGATTTAGATTACGTGGTCAATAACACCAACGACTTAGCTTTTATCTATGAAAATAGGACTAGAGAGCAGTCTCCGGAGCATAGCAATTTCTTGAATTTTAGTTTTAAGGGGGAAAATCGGAATCCTGGCGGAACAGGTGTGATTTTAATTGGAACAATAAATGAAGAGAATGATTATTTCTTTGAATTAAACCCTTATAGAGGCTATAAATCCACTATCTCATCAGAATGCCACATAGGTTTAGGTAAGCTCACCCATCTAAAGCAATTAAAGGTGGTATGGCCTAATGGTAAATTTCAGGTTTTAGATAATATTGCAGCCAATCAGTTTCTAAGCCTCGATATAGCAGATGCAAAGGAGGACTTTGACTGGTCAAAAAAGAAAGTAGATACTGTTTTTGAAGAAGTGGAGAGCTTTAATTTCGTACATAAGGAGTTTCCTTTCTTAGACTTTAATATTCAAAGTTCAATGCCTTTCAGTGTAGCACAAATGGGACCTGGAATGGCCGTGGGCGATATTAATGGAGATGGTTTAGATGATGTTTTTATAGGCGGTGCGAAATTTAAAAAGGGTGTGTTTCTGATGCAGAACCAATCTGGAGGTTTTGAGGAGCAAGATTTATTACCTGCGATAGACACTACGCAGAAGCGTTCGGAAGATACAGGGGTGTTACTTTTTGATGCCGACGGAGACGGTGATAATGATCTCTATGTGGTTAGTGGGGGAAATGAAGATTTTCCCAATGCAGCATCTTTCCAAGATAGATTCTATGAAAACAGAAATGGGACTTTTGTGGAAGTAAAATCTGCTCTACCAAACTTTACCATTAGCGGGGCATGTGTTAGAGCTGCCGATATGGATATGGATGGAGATCTAGATCTATTTGTTTCCGGGAGAAATTCGCCCATGGAATATCCTAAAGCCACATCTAGTTTAATTCTGAGGAATGATTCTAAATCAGGAGCACCTAAATTCACTAATGTCACTGAACTAATGGCTCCCGAGCTGATAGATTTTGGTATGGTTTGCGATGCCCTTTGGACAGATTATGATAATGATGGGGACAGAGATTTATTGGTAGCGGGTGATTTTTCGGTCATTACATTTTTTGAAAATATTGATGGAAAGTTAAAGAAGCTTGAAAACTCTGGTTTAGAAGATTTTAGCGGTGTTTGGAATAGCATAACGAGTGGAGATTTTGATCAAGACGGTGATATAGATTACATCGTCGGTAATATTGGAGAAAATGTCCTGTTTAAAGGTTCTCAAAAATATCCAGCCATGCTGCTTTCCGGAGACTTCGATAAAAACGACAGATATGACGTTTTGCCTTTTAGATATTTTCCAGATGGGAAGGGCGGACAAATATTGGCTCCATATAATGGTAAAGGGGATATTAGTCGTCAGTACAATGCATTCCGGACACGTTTTACAACTTATAAAGAGTTTTCTTCTGCCACCTTTGAAAATACCTTAACCAAAGAGGAAATGGATATGGCAAAGACGCATTACTTAAATCATAACTCCAGCTCTTATATTGAGAACTTGGGAGGCGGGAAGTTTTCTCTCAAGGATTTACCTAGAGAGGTCCAATTTGCTCCAATAAATGGATTGTTAACAGATGATTATAATAGCGATGGTTTCCTAGACGTCCTTATGATTGGAAATAATTTTGGCAATGAATTGTTGGTTGGAGAGCTTGATGCCTCTAATGGGATTTTGTTATTAGGAGATGGTAAAGGAGGGTTTAAGGTTGCCAAAAACAGCGGATTGAATATCTCTGGTGATGCTAGGAGTTTGGTGAAGTTAATGAGTGCCAATAAGGAGGAGCTGGTTCTGGCTTCACAAAATAAGTCAAAAGCCAGGTTATACAAAATACCAAAAAGAGGGGAGCTGTATAACTTAAAGGATAGTGATTCACAAATAAGATATGAGCTAAACGGACATAAAGTTTTTATGGAAACGTACTTTGGTTCATCGTTCCTTTCTCAGTCTTCCAGAAAGCTGATTATTCCAAAAGGAGCCACCAATATTGTTATTAAATAAAAGCAAAAGTATTCCGAAAGTAGGTCTGTTCGCAATCAAATTGCGAATAGACCTATTTGCTTTTGTTCTTCAGAATTAAAAGGTCTGTTTGGGCGTCTTTCCATTTAATGAGTTCTGTTCTGTCAACCATGAGGTTAATAAGATGTGAACCCAGAATAATGTCGGTATCACCGTCTGAATCAAAATCACCTTTTTCCATAATGAGCCATCTTCCTACGTCAGTTTTATCGGAAATATATGGTTTGAACTTTAAATCGCCTAAGTTGTCATAAAGCACAAAGCCTCTATGCGGTTTCTTTGAAAAGTCTGCAAAGTTGGCAATGACTGCAATATCCATATCGCCATCGCCGTCAAAGTCGTTAATTTCTAGTCCTGTGGCACCCTGGAGTGGTAAAAACAGTTTTTCAGTGAATTGATTCTTTCCGTTATTAATAAAAATACGGACACCATGGTAAGCTTTTCTGATTAAAGTGAAGTCGCCATTATCTCCTGAAGCAATAACAATGTCCTTGAATCCATCATTATTGACGTCTGTCCATTCAAAATCCGAAGAACCATAAACCGGAGGTAAGGTTAGCCATGGCTTTAATTTAAATTCTCCCTTTCCAAGGTTTTCAAAGTAATATACGGCTTCATTACCTTGCGTCATGAGAACTAGAATATCAATTAATCCATCTTTATTGATATCCTCTGTAATGGTCTTAATGGAACCAGCTACTGGCATTAAAATATGTTCTTCAAAACTGTTGTCAAGCTTTTCATACCATGACAATCTTCCGATATGATAACCAAAACTACAGATGAGATAGTCGTCTTGGTTATCTTGGTTGAGGTCAAGTTTTTCTACACTTACGGGTCTAAACAATCCAGTAATAATTTCCTTTTTATCCTTGTTAACCAAGGTGCCGATAGGTTCATTATTAGGCCTGATTTTCCCCATTAACAAGGGCTCAAACCCGCCATTCTGGTTTAACACAATAGAGGACATTGTGCTAGCGTATTGGATAGAATCTATGAGGCGTAAATTTTTATCGTATATGCTCAATAGGCCTGCTTGGTCTGAGATATAAAATTGGTTGCTGTTTTTGTCAAAATGAATTAAAGTGTTTGACGCAGGTCTTTTAAGTGTGTTTAGCTTTTTGGTAGTGAAATCAAATTTATCTTCCAGATTAGCAAAAGAAGCAGGCTCAGTTTCGAAATTTATACTGGACGGGGCATTTTCTAGATAGTAGTTCTGGATCAATTGCCAGTCATTTTCTGATATTTGAGGCTCATGCGGAATTAGATTTTCCGATATACCATCAGTATATAAAGACTCGCCTTTCATGTCTTTTAGAAGGAGACTTTTATCTGGCATTCCTAGCCAAGCCCCCATTCTTGGCAAAACGTGCTCTTGCCATGTAGCTTTATCTAATAATTCGGGCTTGGGAAATTGGTGACAACTTCCACAACTCCTTTCTGCTAACTTTTCTCCTTTCTGCTTTTGGGTGCATGAAAATTGGACGAAAACTAAAAATAAAAAAGAGGCTTGGATAAGTTTAAAATTCATTTTTTGGGAAGTGCATCGTTAATTTGACAAAGAAATGAAAATATAATGGTTTGGGCTTTATACGTAAAAAATCATCCTTGGAATAATGAACGAGATATTCATTAAAAACATAAATGGAAACTCTTCTTAAATACTTTTCAAAATCATTTTTTGGAAAATGTTGATTATGAGCTTTTGGATAAACTAGCTTATTCTAGTATTCTCTAATGATTAAAAGTGAATTTGTAGGATAAAGAAAGTATTGGAGCCCCAAAAATAGTCAACTTATAGGGTTTTAATAGGTTTCCTTCGGACCTGAAAAATATGGAATAGGCATTTTTTCGACCATAAAGGTTATACACGGAAAAGGCGAAATTACCTTTGAACTCTCTATTCCTAAGTTTTGGGTTATATATGTTCCAAGCAAAGTCTAAGCGATGATAATCAGGTAATCTGCTGTCGTTTCTTAAGAAATAGAAAGGTAATACCTGACCACTGTATTTAATATAACCTTGAGGTGAGGTAAAGGGTCTGCCGGTGGAATAAGTAAAGTTAAAGGAGAAGTCATGATGCGAACCTTGATTTATGACCACTGCAGCATTTAAAGTATGTGGGCGGTCATAATTAGCTGCATATTTTTGTCCATAATTCACCCGTTGGTCTAGTAAAGGACCTTCATCCACTTGATTTATAGAGCGAGCATAAGTGTAATTTACCCAGCCGGTAACTTCACCTTTTTTCTTAGAAACCATTAATTCTGCACCGTACGAGGAATTTATACCTTGTAAAATTTCCGTTTCAGGCGTTTGATTTAATAGAAAGTCTGCACCAGGTTTATAATCAATTATATTATTGGTTTTTCTAAAGTAACCTTCTACAGCGTACTCAAACACATTACCTTGAGAGTTTCTGAAATAGCCTAAAGAAGCCAGTTGACTTACTTGTGGCGAAATATTCAAATCAGATAATTTCCACCTTGATGTAGGAATGGGAGTGGTGGTGTTTGATACAATCTGCAAATACTGCCTAGCCACATTATAACCGGCTTTAATGCTATTCTTATCATCTATCAAGAAACTGAACCCAATTCTTGGCTCAAAACCACCATAGGTTTGGGCCACTTGGCCTTTATTGTATGTTAACGTTTCCATCAATGATACCACATCTCGGGGTTCATTTTCTTTGTATACATTGACACTTGATGGACCCAGTGATAAAAATTGGGAGTATCTGAGACCTAAAGAAAGATTTGTCTTAGCATTAATGGTAATAACATCCTCAAAGCTCGCTCCTAATTCCAGCCCATGTTCTATAGGAGTGTTAATAGGCAGTACGCTTTCGCTTTTTCCTGGCTCAATATTTCCCGGGTTAATAACATATTTTACAGCATCAACCCCGATTTCAAAATTATGCTTGCCTTTATATAGATTAAGGTTAGATTTTATCTGTTTATAGTCAACACTTTGTTTGATTTTTACAGTGTTATCACTATTAACTTCTGGTAATAATGTGTTTGGCTGATAATAAGAACTTACTATTGTGGTTTGGATGTTGGCAGTATTGCTGATATTATAAAACCATTTTCCTGAGAAATTGGTAGTTTCATATTGAAACTGAGAAGCAGAGGCATTGATGTTGGCTATGGTGCCTAACATTTCTGTTTGGAAAAAGTCATAACTGTAATAGGCAGAAAGAGAAATCGTATTTTTTTCATTGACTTGGTAAAAGAGTTTAGCGGCACCGTCTGCAAATTTTGCTTTTAAATCCTTAAGTCTGTCTGATACTATAGGAAAGAGGAAATCATTAAATGAACCTCGTCCAGATACCATTAAGGCCATTTTGTTTTTGATAATGGGAATTTCAGCCATCAGTTTATTGGAGACTAAACTAATACCACCAGACATCTTAAACTTGTCCATGGAAGGATTAAGTAGCTTTACATCTAAAACGGCGGCCGCTCTCCCACCAAAACGAGCGGGTATATTTCCTTTATAAAGGTCAAATTTCGATATGGCCTCGGCTGGGAATGCAGAAAAGAGACCGAACATATGGGTTGGATTAAAGATAGGAGCATCATCCAATAAAAAGAGGTTTTGGTCTGTAGTTCCGCCTCTTACATTCACTCCGTTAGAGGCTTCACCTACGCTGGACACCCCGGGTAACATTTGGAGTCCTTTAAGGAGATCCACTTCTCCTAAGGCCGAAGGGAGTTTCTCTACCGTTTTCATGTTCAAAGAACTTACGCCCATCATAGGCCTTTTAACGTTTTCATTACCTGTGCCACTTACAATCACCTCTTCTAGTGTATTTTCTACGAGCTTTAGTTCAACGACCAAGTCACTTACAGGAAGTGTTAGGTTCTTTCTAAAAGGGATGTAACCGATATACCTAACAATAATAACAACATCTTTGCGTGGTAAAACAAAAGTGAAGCTACCATCTTCTTTGACAAAATCAGTTTGGTCTCCGTAATCTATGGTTACTGTAGCTCCTATCAGTGGTTCTTTATTGGCACTGTCTAGTACCGAACCTTTAAGAATATAACGCTGCTGTGATAGTGCAATACCAAAAGAGCCTAGACTTATGAGTAGGATTAAAATATATTTCATAACTTAAATTTGTCCTTTGCTGCTCCAGCCTTCTGGTTGAAATGGTGTTCTAGTATCACTTTCTAAACAAGGTGCCATAGGAGGTCTGGTTGTATCGTTTCCAGCCGGTTCTGGATTTACTTTTCTGCCGTTAAAAAGTCCCGTGGCAATTACCTTATCTGGGATATCGCTTTTATCCAACCAATATAAGGTTCGAGACACGGAAGACACAATGAAATATCCCGCAACTGCCTGGTCTAAATCTCCAGGACTGGAAATATTACCAGATAAAGTCGCTGGAGGGGTGTCTGCCAGTCCACCAGTATTTTGCCCTTGAGAAGCCACTAATTTTAAATAGTCATAAACTCTTTTGGGAATTCCGTATTGTCTAACCTCTAATAAGGCTCCAACCTTCTGATAAACAGGAATTTCGGCAACTAATCGAGCTTTAATGGGTTTCCCATTTGAAAACTCATCGCTCATCACATTGATTTTTTCTGATGTTATCTTATCCCAGCAATCCCCAGAACAATTATAGTCGTAAGTTACATCTCTTGAGAATCTGGTAGCCCTACATTCTCCTAAAGGGCCGGTGCTTTCGTCGTTATAGTATAAAGCATCTGTGCAACTTTTACAATAGGCTTGAGATTCATAAAGAACCCAATCCCACATATAATAATCTATGCTAGAAGCGGGGTCTGATGTATCTATATATACTTTTTGACCAGGGAAGGTCTCAGTAGCGGTTTGAACAGCATTTTGATCAAAGGCATGATAAATTTTATCAATGGAGGCAGATGAAATCATCGTTTCTTCCATAGATTCAAAGTACTTGCCATTTTTTGTGCTGAATTCAAGCTTATACGTATTTCCAATTTTTCCGGTAAAATCATTCGGATAAGTGTAATATCCAGCCTTGATTTCGGTAAGGTTTATATCTCTAGTGCCATTTTCTATAACTTTTACGGTAGCCCCTTCCACGGGTAAGTAGCTAATGCTTAGCCCTGAGTTTGGAGTAGATTCGGTAAGTTTTACGTAATTGCTTGACGCGTTATTTGTCAATTTTCCATCAACTATAAAAATGGTTTTACCAACTATGAAATTTTTTGAATAGGGGTCTACGCAGGCAATACTGAAAAGTAAGACGACTACACATAATTTTTGTAAAAGCGGCGGAATTTTAAGCCTCATTTATCATTAAGTCTAGGGTTGAAAGGATGAATATAAGCATATAATTAAAGACCAACCCAAGAGATTCTGAGATAGTTCTTTAACGGTTTACAAATTGCTTGATTCTATCGTTTTAGGGATAATTCAACACTTAATTGAACAATTGTTTGAATAATGGAACCTTTCTAAAGGTGTTTTAACGGATAGTTTTCTATAAAGGAATTTCGTCTTGTTGTTACCGTATAATAATATTTCTTTACAGGACAGGCGGTGTTGATTTTAATGTATAATGGATTGATTAGTTTTGAATTTAACTATTCGCATAACCATGAAATCTATCCGGACAATCGCTACTTTATTTTTGTTTTTTGAAAGTAGTCTGCTCTTCGCACAAGTAAGCTTTACAGCGTTTCCCGAAAACATGCAGCTCTATTCCCGCGATGAAAAAGATATGGCACTCGTAGAGATTTCTGGTAAAATGTTGAGTACAGATTATCAAAGAGCCGAAGTGAAGTTATTTATTGATAATGTTTTTTCTTCAAGTACCGTTGTTGGGGAATTAAAGGCAGGTTCTAACATACAGATTAAGATTCCTATAAAAGCTCAATTATCAGAGTATTCCTTTGAGTTTTGGCTTAAAAATGCAAAAGACTCCTTGTTGGTAAAATCTGCGAAAAAGGTATTATGTGGAGATGCCTTTATTATTTATGGTCAATCTAACGCCGTTTCTTATGCAAACTATTGGGTTTTGAATGACAGTATATCTAAGAAATATACTAGAAATTATACGCATTATTTTTTGAAGAGTCATAAGGATGATGGTTGGCATGATGCTACTTTTCCTGAGGTTGGAAGTCTTGGTAAATGGTTTATTAAAAACTATACGGAGAAAATGGAAGTGCCTATTTTGATGATTAATGCGTCATTGGGTGGTGTAGACCTTAAATATCTTATCAAAAGAAATCCAGAACTTCTATATGATGTTCACACCCCTTATGGCTTAATGTTAAAAAGAGTTTTGGATAGCAAAGTGAAGACTATCAAGGGTTTTGTTTTTCTTCAGGGAGAATCAGAGTCAAATACCAGTCTTGATGATGTTAATAGCTATCCAGGTTTATTTGATGAGTTCAAAATAAATTTGGGACTAGACATGCCCGCAATAGAAAGATTTTATGTTTATCAGTTAGGCGTGATGAATACGCATGCTCTTTGGGAAGCAGGAAAACTTAGAGAGTTTAAACGACAGCTAACCAGAATATATCCTGACGTTTCTGTAGTACCTGCTACTGGGATAAGTTATTGGTATTTTGATGGACTTCATTATAGTCTGGAAGGTTATGGTATTCTTGCGGATTGGCTTTTTAGAAGTTTTTGGGCCTTTGAAAAAGGGGAAAAGAACTATGAAACCCCTGATCTACAAAAACTAATAGATCAGAAAGAACAAAAAAGACTCAAATTGGTTTTTAATCAAGAGGTTGTTGTAAAAGATAGTCTAAATTTCGGCTATTACTTTAGCTATATAAAGGACCAATTCTTCGCTGATAGAATTTCCGGATTTATAAAATCTATAGAAAGGGAGGGTAAAAACCTATTCCTAAATTATGATCAACTGCCATCAAATAAACTCACTTACCTACCAGGCTTTTTTAATGATCCTCAGGGGAAGCCTTTTGGAGGACCTTTTATTAAAAATAAGGATGAAGTTCCTGCCCTTACGTTTTACGATGTAGAGATTCAGAAAGAGCTGTTAAGGCCAATTGTTGATAGCTCGTCTTTTAGTTCAAGTTCATTTAACTTATTTATGAATGAATCTAGGGCAAAGGAGTGCGGGAGTTGTGAACTTGAGATTTATCATTTGACAGATAATGGTCTAGTGTTTTTGAAAACTTTTGCTAATGACAAATTGAAGATTGAGTTTAAAAGTTTAACAAACTCTGATATCCTTGTTTTAAAATATACAAGTTTACTCTCCGAGTCTGAAGCTGTGGCTTTTGATTTAAGTGGTAAGAAGATATTGGATACCGACCAAGACGGTATTCCTGATGCGTGGGACAATTGTATAAATAGGAAAAATTTAATGCAGTCCGATTTTGATAATGATGGGATTGGGGATGTCTGTGATCCTGATTCTGATGGAGACTTAGTACCTGATGAAGAAGACAATTGTTTACTCCAAATAAACCCTGATAGACCTGAGCTCCTAGTAGAAGACGGAAACCTTGTTTCTTCATCTATACCTGCCAAAGCCTATCATTGGGTCGTCAATGGGCATTATAGTGAAACCACATTAGATAATCTATATATCGTAAGAGATTCAGCAGAGTATGCTGTGTTTATAGGGGATAAACATGGATGTAATAGCTTAGTATCGAATTCATTATGGGTAAGTGCTTTTGATATAACTCTTGGTCAAAAAGAAGAATATAAGTCTGTCATATATCCGAACCCAACTTTAAATAATTTAAATTATTCCTTATCAAAGCAGGATGTCCACAGGGTTGAGTTGTATACTATCCATGGTCAACTTCTTAGAGAATTTGTTTTAAGGCGTAATGAAGGCCAGATTGATTTAAATGGCGTGGCGGAAGGAAACTATGTGTTGTTATTTTTCAATAAAGCCAATGAGACGGTTTTGACTCAAAAGTTAATCAAAAAGTAACGGTCGAAAAGGTTGTAGCGTTGAAATAGAAAAAGGTCGGTGAAAACCGACCTTTTTCTATGCGTAAATATTGTTTTTTTACGAATGAAGAGACCTATTATCTGTAGCTGCTAGGGCTGCTTCTTTTATGGCCTCCATGTATGTAGGATGGGCATGAGATATTCTTCCAAGGTCTTCTGCACTGGCTCTAAATTCCATTGCGGTTACACCCTCGGCTATCATATCTGCCGCTCTAGCTCCAATGATATGTATTCCTAAAACCTCATCGGTATCTTTATCTGCCAATACTTTCACGAGACCATCGGTATCTCCACTTGCTGTGGCACGTCCTAATGCTTTGAAAGGGAATTGCCCTTTTTTGTATGCTCTACCCGAAGCCTTTAGTTCTTCTTCAGTGGCTCCTACAGATGCGACCTCTGGCCATGTATAAACTACACCCGGAATTAAGTTGTAATGAATATGGGGCTTTTGACCAAGGATAGTTTCTGCCACTAATACGCCTTCTTCTTCTGCTTTATGAGCCAGCATGGCTCCTTTAATGACATCGCCAATAGCATAAATACCAGAAACTGATGTTTCTAAAGTATGATCGTTGACCTCAATCATCCCTCTCTTATCTGGCGTAATTCCTATGGCTTCTAAATTAAGTTTATCAGTATAAGCTTTTCTACCTATGGCCACTAAACAGTAGTCACCTTTAAACGTTACTGTTTCACCTTTACTGTTTTCCGCAGTTACTTCTACTTCTTTCCCAGTGTTAGTGATATTGGTCACTTTGGTATTGAAGTTGAATTCTGCATCATGCTGCTTTTTAAGCACTTTTTGAAGTTCTTTTCCAAGTGTACCATCCATTGTTGGTATCATACCTCCTGCAAACTCAATAAAGGTCACTTTAGCTCCTAATCGTGCATAAACAGAACCTAATTCTGCACCAATTACTCCAGCACCAATAACTAACAGGTTCTTAGGTACTTCTGTAAGATTTAAAGCTTCTGTAGAAGTGATAATTCTTTTCCCGTCAAAGTTCATGAACGGAAGAATAGTAGGTTTAGAACCAGTGGCTATGATAACATTGGTTCCTTTTATTTGCTCTTCTGTCCCGTCTGTCTTGGTTACTTTGACCGTGTTTTTGTCTACAAAAGAACCGAATCCATTAAATACGGTAATTTTGTTTTTTTTCATCAAAAACTCAACACCATTATTCATTTTGGTCACCACGTCGTTTTTCCTGCCTATCATGGTTTTCAGATCCACCTTTGGAGCACTGATTTTAATTCCATGTTCTGCAAAATGATGTGTAGCGTTATGAAAATGTTCTGAAGAGTCTAAAAGAGCTTTTGAAGGTATACATCCAACGTTAAGGCAAGTACCTCCTAGAACATTGTATTTCTCTACAATTGCCACCTTTTTTCCCAGCTGTGCCGAGCGAATAGCCGCAACATAACCGCCAGGTCCAGAACCAATAACTATAATGTCAAAATCCATAATTCTTTCATTTGTTACAGGCTCAGTGCCCATAATTTTTAATTAAAATATTATCCCCTTCTTTCAAAATATAAGCTAACTGAGACACTCGGCTCAATGTAAGCTGAGGCACTCGACTTACTGTAAGTTGCGGCTCTCGGTTCACTGTAAGCTCATGCACTCGAAGCTTAAACTTCCAGCATCATTCTCATTGGATCCTCCAATAGCTGTTTCAGTCTTACTAAGAAACTAACAGATTGTTTTCCGTCAATAGTTCTATGGTCATAAGAAAGAGCCAAATACATGATAGGTCTAATTTCTACTTGACCATTTATAGCTACAGGTCTTTCTACAATATTATGCATTCCTAGAATAGCAGATTGCGGAGCATTAATAATTGGTGTAGAAAGCATAGAACCAAAAATACCACCATTGGTTATCGTGAAAGTTCCACCAGTCATTTCAGGGATGGTTAACTTGCCATCTCTAGCTTTTATGGCTAAACGCACTACTTCAGATTCAATACCTGCAAAAGACAATTTCTCAGCATTTCTAATAACGGGAACTACTAATCCTTTAGGGGCAGAAACTGCAATTGAAATATCAGCGAAATCATTAAATACAATTTCCTCACCGTCAATATATGCATTGATAGTCGGGAATTCTTGAAGAGCAATAGAACATGCCTTAGTAAAGAAAGACATGAAACCAAGACCTACGCCGTGAATCTCCTTAAATTTATCTTTATAGCTTTTTCTTAAGTCCATAATTGGCTTCATGTCTACTTCGTTAAAAGTAGTAAGCATGGCGGTTTCATTTTTAACCGACACCAATCTTTTGGCTATAGTTTTTCTAAGAGAAGTCATCTTCTCTCTTCTTTGGCCTCTATCTCCTTCAGGTATTTCTGCAGATTTGGTTGGAGTAGGAGCAGGGCTAGGTTTTGCTGGAGCAGATTTTTGTGCATTTTGAGCATCTTCTTTCGTTACTCTTCCATCTACACCAGTTCCTTTTACGGATGCAGCATCTATTCCTTTTTCAGAAAGTAATTTAGCGGCAGATGGAGAAGGATGTCCAGAAGCATAGGTGTCATTTCCTGCGGCGGCTGCTACAGGGGCAGCGGCAGCTTGAGGAGCTGTGGCTGCAGGAGCAGAAGACGCCCCTACGGCAATCTTGGCTACAATATCACCTACAGGTATTACGGCACCTTCTTCAGCAATGATACTGATAATTCCGGCACTTGGAGATGGGAGTTCAAAAGTGGCTTTATCGGATTCTAGTTCGCAGATGATTTCATCCATTTCCACGAAGTCTCCATCTTTCTTAATCCATGAGCTTAAAGTAACTTCAGTAATAGATTCACCTACGGTAGGGATGGTTACGTTAATTACTTCCCCAGTAGAAGTATTTGCTACAGGAGCTGCTGCTTCAGTAGCAGGTGTAGCTGGAGCTGGAGCTGATGCTTCAGGCGTTGATTTTGCAGATTCTTCAATTCTACAAACTAATGCACCTATTTCAAGAGTTTCATCTTCTTGAGCCACTATTCTTAAAATTCCTGAAGCTTCAGCTGGAAGTTCAAAAGTAGCCTTATCAGACTCTAGTTCACAGATGATTTCATCCATGTTTACAAAATCACCATCTTTCTTTACCCAAGAGGCTATTGTAACTTCCGTTACAGACTCACCTACCGAGGGTACTTTCATTTCAACTGCCATGATCTATTTATTGTCTTTTTTAGTCAAATCAAATGCTTTATTAATAATTTCAGTTTGGCCTTGCTGATGGTATTTGGTGTAACCAGTGGCCGGAGAGGCACTCTTCTTTCTCGCAATTACATCAGAAATGCCAATCTCAGGGAATTCTCTTAATATGAAAGACCAAGCTCCCATATTCTGAGGTTCTTCCTGTACCCAAATAGTTTCTGCTTTGGCAGGATACTGACCTAAAAGTTCTTGAATTTGATCTTTTGGGAACGGGTGCAATTGTTCTACACGAATAATTGCGATATCTTTTATCTCGTCTTTTTGTTGTTTCTCTAGTAAGTCATAAAAAACCTTTCCAGAACAAAGCAACACTCTTTTTACTTTTTTGGCATCGGCATAATCATCACCAATGGTCTCTCTAAAGCTAGTGCCAGGTAGGAACTCTTCCATTTTTGAAATAGCTCCAGGATGACGTAGCATAGATTTTGGAGACATATGCACACAAGGCTTTCTGAAAGGAAGTGCCAGCTGTCTTCTTAACATATGGAATATGTTTGCAGGTGTGGTACATGCACATACATACATGTTATACTCTGCCGACAGTTGCAAAAATCGCTCAGGTCTTGCGTTAGAATGCTCTGGTCCTTGTCCTTCATATCCATGAGGTAATAACAATACCAAACCATTTTGAGTTTTCCATTTAGACTCCGCAGCGGAGATAAATTGGTCAATCATGGTCTGGGCACCATTTGCAAAATCTCCAAACTGAGCTTCCCAAATCACTAAGGCATTTGGATTCGCCATAGCATAACCATATTCATAACCCATAACGGCATATTCAGATAAAAGAGAGTTATAAAGCTCAATTTTACCTTGTCCTTCTCTAATATGCTCTAAGTTATTATAATTGGCATTGGTCTCTATGTCATGAAGAACCGCATGTCTATGAGAGAAAGTCCCTCTTTGAACATCCTGTCCCGTCATTCTTAACCATTTTCCGTCGTTCAGAATAGACCCGAAGGCCATTAGTTCTGCCGCAGCCCAGTTAAATTCTTTCTCACCAGCAAAAATGCTACTTCTCTCTTCAAGAACTTTGCTTATCTGTTTGATGGCATTAAAACCTTTTGGAATGTTAGATAATGCTGCTCCAATTAAGGCAATAGCTTCTTTGTCAATTCCAGTTTTTGGAGAGAAAAGGAAGTCTTCTTTTTTTGATTTTCTTAACAGCTGCCATTCTTGCTCCAGTTTAGGAAGCTCATAAGGAAGTTGTCTTTGCTTAACCTTAGAAAGTAGCTCTTGTAAATTACTATCAAAAGAAGCTTTCAATTGCTTGGCTAGACCAATATTGTCTTCGCCCTGTTCTTTTAACTTTTGTAAATAAACGTCACGAGGGTTTTGATGGTCGTTTATAAATTTATACATAGATGGCTGCGTGAACCTTGGCTCATCAGCTTCATTATGACCATATTTACGATAGCAAATCATATCAATAAATACGTCTCTATTAAATTCTTGTCTAAACTCAATCGCCAGCTGCATAGCATAAACTACCGCTTCCGGATCGTCTCCATTGACGTGGAAAATAGGTGTATCTAGAATTTTGGCAACATCGGAGCAGTATAAGCTAGATCTTGCGTCATCATTATCAGTAGTAAAACCAACCTGATTATTAATGATAAAATGAATAGAACCACCTACATAATATCCAGGTAGGTTAGACATTTGGGTGATTTCGTAAACGATACCCTGACCAGCTAGAGAAGCATCTCCATGAATAATGATAGGAAGAATACGGTCATATATGTCGTCGAAATCATTTATTTTTCTACCACTACTCTCATAGTGAGCATCTGCTCTAGCTCGGGCATAACCTAAAACCACAGGGTCTACCGCCTCTAAGTGAGATGGATTAGCCATTAGTTTTAAACTCACTCTTTTGCCAGCAGGTGTTAAAACCTGGGAAGTATATCCCATGTGATATTTTACATCACCATCGCTATACTCTTCTTCTTCTATGTTTTCTTCAAATTCATTGAAAATTTGCTCGTAAGGTTTTTGCATAATGTTTGTTAAAACATTTAGCCTACCTCTATGTGCCATTCCAATGACCACTTCTTCCACACCTAGTTCTGCACCTTTCAAAATGGCTGCATCTAGAGCTGGAATTGTGGATTCACCTCCTTCTATAGAGAAACGTTTTTTTCCTAAGTATTTGGTATGTAAAAAGTTTTCAAAAGCCGCAGCTTGATTTAACTTCTTCAGGATCCTTTTCTGTTGTTCTACAGAGGGTTTGAATTTAAGATATTCACCTTCAATTTTCCTTCTAAACCAACCTTTGATTTTACGGTCCCTAATATATTGATATTCAAAACCTATAGGCCCTAGATATACCTTTCTAAGGGTATCATTGATTTCTCTTAGGGTGCCTGGTCTACCAAGGACTTCAATTCCGGCTTCAAAAACCGTGTCAAGATCAGCCTCTGATAATTTGAAGTCTTCGAGATTTAAACTAGGGTCGTGTTTTCTTTCTGGCCACAGCGGGTTGATTTTGGCTGCCATGTGCCCACGGGCACGAATACCACGAATGAGGTGAACTACCTCAATTTCTTTGCGTACGTGCTCATTAGACTTATCGCCTGATGCGGTAGTAGCCGTGCCATTACTCTTCCATTGTTCCGAAAATTCGAAACCCTTGAAAAAGTTTTGCCAGCTTTCATCTACTGATTCTGGATTTTCTTTGAACTGCTCATAGATTGATTCTATAGCTGAGACGTCTGCATTTGCCAAGTAAGAGTACTGGTCCATTGATTTTTTAATAATGCTTAATGCTCTGATAAGATAGGAAAGGCAAAGTTAAAATTTGCTTTTAAAACGAAGTAACAATAAACCTATTTTCTCAATGAAATATGTCTTTTTATTTAAATTTAAAGTCAAGAAATCATTATTAATGGGGAAGAGTATTGATTTACAAGATTTTATTGGATTTTTCTAAGTCTATCTTTTGTTAGAATGAATTTAAAAGTGGACTTTTTTCATGTACTCCAAAAACATCATATCTAAACATAAGCTGAAATAAACCGTTTGGGTTTATTAATCCAGAAGTGGTTAATAGTCTCAAAGGATGAGGGTCATAAGAGATGCCAACTTTTGATGATTCTGAAATTTTCAGCTCGGCTGTGGTAATAATACTCATTTCGGTATTTTGTCTCAATCTAAAACTAGCTCCAATTCCGAGTCTATCTGCCAACCATAATTTAGGATTCAAATGAAGATGATTGGTATTGTCATATTCTATGTCTAAACCCGCTAATGCACTCAAATTGAGGGCAATGTTCTCCGCTATAGGTAGTCTATAGCCTGCCATTAAATAGATGGGTTTATAGACGAGTGTATAGAAGTTACTTTCAGAAATAAGCGTAGGGGCGGAGATACTCAAAAAAGCATCATCGGTAATGGCAGAAATACCTAATCCGAAAATAGGAGATAGCTGCTGGGTGAAATTCTGAGAGCCAATGAGGTTTGGAGTTACCACAAAACCACCGTTGAGACCGAGATTAATTCTCACTGCTTCTCTTTTTATAGCATAGGAGTACGAAAGGTTTAATCCATTACTTGTATTGCCTGTTAAAGTATTTCTGAACCCTTGAAATCCAAGAGAGCTGTTACTGGTACCCAGTTTACCTTCTAGTGAAACTATCTGAGAAATCAAGTTGGGTTTAAAGTTGCCACTAAATTGGTTTCCGAGCATAGCGGTCACCCCTAGGTTTCCTCTTTCTCCTGCAAATGCAGGATTTACCGCTAGAAGGTTAAACTGGTATTGGTCTGAAAGACCAAATTGACTAAATGCCGTGTGTCCGATTAATAAGAAAAGAAGGATTGTTTTCTTCATAAAGGTTTATTCAAATAACTCCTGCGAACCTACTCAAAAATGTGTCAAGAAATCATTTTAGGTACAAAAAAAACCGCTTGTTGTGGCAAGCGGTTTTCTAATTCATCTATTTGTGTCCTTAGTTCATTTGAACTATTTCAAACTCCGTTCTTCTATTTTTTTGATGCTGAGCTTCGGTACATTTAACACCATCCACGCAACCATTGAGTATTTTTGATTCTCCATATCCTGCAAAGGTTACTCTACTTCTGCTAATCCCTCTTTTGAAAAGGTATTCAGCAGATTCACTAGCTCTACCTTCTGAAAGTTTCTGATTGAAGTCTTTCGGGCTACGGCTATCTGTATGTGAAGCCAAGGCAATCTTCATACCTGGGTGTTCTCTCATTACTTTCACAAGCTTATCAATGCCTTCTCGAGCATCGGCTCTAATGTTATGTTTTCCATAGTCGAAATAAATATTTTCAATTTCAACGATATCTCCTGAACCAAACATGAAAACATTTGCGGTAACTCCACCATCAGCACAGCTTAATTTACTGACGGTTTTATCTTGTGAGGCTAAGTTGCTTTTAGCACCCGTTAATGTGTAATCACAACCTTCAGCCACTGTAAATTCGTAATAGCCAGATTCGTCGGTGTAGGCAGTTTGTGTGCTCGCATCACACTCATTTTTTAAAGAAACCAATACACCAGCCATAGGCTTATCCGTGTTTTGCATTAACACTCTACCTTTTATAATACAGGTTTTATTGTTGGAGAAACCACTTTCCGAAAGACCACTGGTAGGGCCTTGTACGCCTTTTCCATTGTTGTTTTTGGCAATGCCGTCTTGCTGATTAGCCGGAACAGGAGGAGTCATTGGTATTTCAAGTCTTGACGGTTCGTTGTCGCAGTTTTCTGTGGTTAAACTTACGATATTTGCGTTATAGCCATCTCTACTGGCAGAGAAAGTGTATTCCGTATTTTGACTAAGGTTCTTCAGCGTTAAACTTCCGTCTTCATCTGTCATTGCTTCTTGAATATTTCCGGAAGCATCCGTATATTTAATGGTTACGTTATCAAGGGGCATTTTTGTTTCAGCATCATACACCGCTAAAATCAAATCGCAACCTTCCTGAATTTCACATTCTCTTTCAAATTTGTAGATGTCGTCATCGTCTCCTCCTCTTTTTCTATTGGAGCTGAAGTAGCCACTTTTTCTCAAACCATCCGTAAGCATACCAAAGTCGTCATTGCTAGAGTTAATTGGAGTTCCTAAATTTATAGGAGCACCCTGAACTTTAGTGGCGTTTAATTGCACAAAGAAAATGTCCAATCCTCCAAGACCTGGAAGACCTTCGGAAGAAAAGTAAAGGTTTCCATTCTCGTCTACATATGGAAACATTTCATTTCCTTTTGTGTTAATTTCTGGACCCAAGTTAATTGGCTGCGACCAGTTTCCGTTGTCTATTTTGGCTGCATAAATATCCGTTCCTCCATAACCACCAGGCATGTCAGAAGCAAAGAATAGATAATCTTCGTTCGGAGATAATGTAGGGTGACCCGTGGAGTATTCGTCACTGTTAAATGGTAATTCAGCGATATCTGCCCATCCTTTTTTGTCGGCGTTGGCAATATATAGTTTTAGTTTATTGATGCCATCAGAGCTTTTTTCCGCTTTTCCTTTAACAAAATTATTTCTTGTGAAAATGACCCTTTGACCATCTTTAAAGAATGCAGAAGGTCCTTCATGATATTTTGAGTTTATAGAACCACTTAATCTTTCAGATTCTGTTTCTGGACTGTCTCCGTATCCGTGACCAGCAGAAATACTGGTACCACCGAATGAACCAATGGTTTTAGAGTCGTTAGCGGTAGGGGAGGTGTATTCATCATCACCAACCACGCCTGTTCTTTTTTTCTTACTATTTTTTGAAGAATTATTTGCAGAACTACTTCCACCCAAGCCAGCAGAGGAATTACTTCCTAGTTCGGCCAAATCTTCAAGGAAAAATAAATCTAAAAATGGTGTCTCACTCCATTGAAACACTCTACTTACGCCGGAAGTATTTTTTCTGTTGGAAACGAAAACTAAACCGTTTCTGAAATAAGAAGGGCTGAAGTCTGATGCAGTGGTATTTATAGAAAGATAATCTACATTATAACAGCTTGCGTTTTTAGACAAAACGGAAACGTCATTATAGAGCTTTGAGAAACCTTGACCTCTTGGGTCATTTTGAGCTTTCTGAGTATAGGTATCATACATCGTCTGAGACTCTTGGTATTTGCCATTACTAGCAAGCACCTGAGCATATTTCAGATAAACCATTGATTCTGTATCTGGAAGCTCTGCTCCAGAAGAGAACAGTTCTGCAAAAACTCTTTCTGCATTACCATTGTCTTTAAGTTTGGTATAACTGTCTGCCAGTTTGATTCTAGCCGATCTAGCATCATCAGGCTCTATGTTCTTTTTTGTTAAAGCTTGCTCGTATGCCTCAATCGCTCTAACATAGGATAGGTTGTCGTAATGGTGTTCTGCCATTTTAAGCAAGGACTGCTGGGCTGAGGCACTTAATGTGACTATAAAACCTAGCATCACCAAAAGAATATTTTTTTTGATTATGGCTAACATGTTTTGTTCAATTTATAGACCCAAATTAATGGACAGTTTTTCTTGCAATAGTTAAATTAGAAGTAACGCGGTGTAAGGATTTTGTTTTTGGTATAACCAAACTCATAACGTAAAAGACCTTCATGTGTTGGTGTTCCGGTTAACCTAGTGGTTACTTTTGAATTGGAATTCTCAGAATTTAAAGAAGTCATATTATAATCATAAGAATAACCTAGTCTTAGTTGAGGTGTTAACTGAAGTTCAAAAATTCCTATTAAGGCATCCATTACATCTTGACCAGATAATGTTGCTTGAGATTTTCTAGCAGAGAACCCAACGGCAATTTTATCTCTAAACCATACATTTATATTTCCATCTATTCCTAATGGGGCACCTTTAGTATATCTCAGCATTGTGGAAGGCTTGATTTTTACATTTCCTTTACCTACTACAAAGCCCAGCATAGCAAAATAGTGTCTTCTTTGTTTACTTTCGTAAGTTTCTCCATTGGAGACATAAGAAGAAAGTTGATTCTCAATGATTTTTGGCACAGAGAGGCCGATATAACCTCTATCTGTACTAAAGAAGAGACCTAGTCCAGCATTTGGGAACATTTTGTTGACATCATTGGAGCCGTCAAACACGTTGTCGCCAAGGCCTACATTAGCAACGCTAGAGAGGTTGTTACTGACATAGTCTAAGCCTAGCTGCACACCTAAAGCCAAGGTAGATTTAGCACCTACTTTTACCCGGTATGCATAAGGTATATTTATTCCCGTGGTTCTACTTACACCAATAGCATCGGTATATGCTGTAAGTCCCAGCCCCATTTTTTCATTTTTAAAGGGCATATCCAGTGTAAATGAATAGGTGGTAGGGGAGCCATTCACGCCGATCCATTGGTATCTACCAAGGGCGGTTAGACTTAAGACATCTCTACTACCTGCGTAAGATGGGTTGATAGCCAGAGTATTAAACATGTATTGTGAATACATGACCTCCTGCTGGGCATTTGACTGTAAAGCTGATAATGCACCAACTAGAAGTAAAGCCATTTTTCCAATTAACAATTTTAAACCTCTCATTTTGTATTATTCTATAGATTCAACTTTCGCTCTTCAGAAGTGTTCAATGTTCTGAATTTCAATATTTTGTAAAATTAAATTCGCTTGCTTATTAAATCGTCAAAAGAGGCTATACACCTCCTTTGATAGATTTTTTATTTTTTACTTCCTCCCGCTATGGTTATGAAGTTATAATATATTTTACCCTTAAATACTTCGCTATTGCTACTTTCAGCACTGAAGAAGTAAGTACCATCAGGCAACTTAGTTTCTATTTTGCTAGGTCTAATTCCTGTATTAGCAGTACCGTTCCAGCCGTCGCTGCTTCCAGGGAATTGTTTTTTGTAGTTTAAAGATTCAAAAACTAATTCACCCCATCTGTTATAGACTCTTAAGGTCACTTGGTCATTTTCTGTAATTCCAGATATTACCAATTTGTCGTTAAGTCCATCGTCGTTTGGAGATATACCACCGGGTATAGACACTGCCAAATTGGTTGGGTTATTATCCTTTCCACTTTTCAGTGTTACCGCCGTCGGCGTATTGTTATTACCTGGGTTGTTATCACCATCTGTATCTGGGTTAACACCTTCTGTAGACTTATCTGTCACCGTTCCAGAACCCGAAATTGCCGTTCCGTATATGGTGTTATTATAAGTGGCATTGCTTCCTCTGTTGTTTCTAACTTTTACTTTGAAAGTAAGTGTGTCAGAGGCTCCGGCTGCCAAGCTACTGTTTTGAGACAATAAGAAATCCAAGTCGACAACACCATCAAAGTCTGGATTCAATATTAAAGTGCTGTTAGCCGTCAATGACGGGCTTCCAATCATAGCAAAGTCTGTACTGTCATTAAATACCTTTGAAAGTGAATCAGTGAGTTGGATATTGGTCAATTTAACATCACCATAGTTTTTAACGACGACTTTATAAGTGATTTGGTAACTACCATCTACTATAGCCACGGTGTCTGTCATAGACTTGGCTATTCCTAGCGGTGTTACATTGCCGCCTGGCTGAATCATACCGCCAAAGTCAATTGGAGTAGGATTACTGTTATTTTCTGGAGTACCGTCTGCATCAGGGTCTGGATTAGAACCTACCGTAGATAAATCATCTGTAGAGCTTCCATTTTGATATCCTATTGCTAAGGCCATGTTTTCATACTTAGAGGTATCAGACTGTGATAGGTCTAACCTTGTCAGCATGGAAAGGCTTCGGGTAGTTTTAACAGGTAGCGTACTGGTACTATCTACTAGCATGTCTATCAATATTCCTTTTCCTGTGAAGTTAGGATTAACTGTTAAGCCCGCAGACACATCAAATATCCTGACACTGTCTATGATTACATTAGGTCCAAAGGTCTCGGCCAAGTTATCTTGAACCTGAACACCGGTGAAATCAATAATACCATAGTTTTTAACATTGAACTTAAATACAACGTCATAAATATTTTCACTCACCATCGCTATACTCACCATCTCTTTAGACAGACCAATTAAGTCTGGAGCCAGATTATTAAAGTTAAGAACAGTTGGATTTTCGCCTACTGGTGATGGGTTAGTTCCGTCATTAGACTTATCAGAGATGGTACTGTCGTTTGGCGTAACCGCTGTTACAGTTATATTCTTTCTGAACGGTCCATTATTACTATTCAATGTAAGATTAATGGTCCATCTCACCGTATCCACCTTATTTGGAGCAATTGAGCTACTGCTGGTATTTAACATGCAGAAGTTGGTGATTCCATCATAAGTAGTATTCAGAGCCAAAGTACTGTTAAGACCAAGGCTTGGAGCATCCTTAAGAGTTACCACTGCTGGGGCACCAAAAGAGCTAGAAAGTGTATCGCATAAGCTTATGTCTGTCAAGTTGGCATTGCCACAGTTTGATATCAAGGCTGTGTAAGTAATGTCAAATGAACCATCTACCAACTTCGTTGAATCTGAGACATAAAGAGCTACACCTAAACAAACGTCCTGAATAGAGTTAGAATCTTCTTCTTTCTCTAGGTTAAGCTCCGTAGGCTTAGCACCTGGTTCGTCAGGATTGTATCCTGTATTTGATACATCTACTACGGTAGAGCTTCCACCTCCAGTCAATGTGCCAGTACCCTGGGCTATGGCTTGGTTTAAGAATTTCTTAACCTCGTTGGCGTTCACGTTTACTTTGAAAATTATAGTATCTGTAACGCCTAAAGCTAAAGTACTGCTTGGAAGTGTTAATTCAGGATTTGCTTTTCCATCAAAGTTTGTGTTCACTACTAAGCCACTTCCTGCATTAATAATTGGCAAACCTAGTATTGAATATGTGGATGGTAACTTAAATGTATTACTCAAAGTATCACTTACAATTACATTGGATAGTGCCAACGAACCGTTGTTTTTAACCAAAGCTTGGAATGTTACGTTTAGTGAACCGTCCACTTCTGTCAAGGTATCTATGATGGCAAGCGATAAGCCAATACTTGGTGTTTTGTAAAGTTTAACCACCGTTGGAGTTCCGCTAGGAGCGTCGATAAATATTCCATCATTAGAGACATCTGATATATCTTGAGGGATATTGAATATGGTCTGAGCAACACCAGAGGCCACGGCGTTAACACTATATGGGCCTTCGGTTCCGTTCGGTACTAGGTTTACAACCCATGTTACCGTATCCGTTATTCCTGTTCCTAAAGAACTTGTCGTAATCTTAAGCAATTCAGTGACGCCGTTTCCATCGTAATTTTCATTTGGAACTAAAGAGCTACCAGAATTGGCAGTTGGCTGCTGAATGAGTGCATAGGTAGCTGTGTTACCAAACATGCTTTTCATATTAGCTACAAGACTAAGTCCCGTCAGATTTGCGTTTCCACAGTTCTGAATTAGAGCAGTGAACTTGATGTTGTAGGTACCATCTCCTTGTCTCGTGGAATCAGCTTTTAGTGCCGTAGCAATACAAGACTCCTGACAAGTAGCACACTCTAGGTCAAACTTGCTCGAGTTGTTACTCTTAATTGGGTCTGTCTGGTCAAGGTCTGTTATTTTAACCACATTAGACACGATACCCGACTTATTGATTTTAGCCGTATAGATGAATGTTCTTGAAGCACCTTTGGCTAATTCTGGAATGGTGGTTGTCAACTTTCCATTAAGATTGGTTAGGCCTGGTGTAGAGCTAACTATTTCTAATCCGGCAGGAAGTATATTTTCGATATCAATATTTGTTGCAGTATCAGGTCCGTTGTTTTTTACTGTAATGGTGTAAACCACTTGGTCTCCAAGCGAAACTGAAGTTTTGTTTCCAACTATCAATATTCCTACCTCAGCATCGGATGCGTTAATATTACAATCATCGATGACCACTGATATCTTAGAGGCGTTGCTATAGCAACCTAACTCACTTCTTTCAAATACATAGTAATCACCGGATGGCATGGCCGACACATTTCCTAGCATTGGAGATGTAGGGGTAGAGCCCGTATGGAATTCAAATGTACCGTTTTCAGACGCTGGAGTGCTTGTTACATTAGCATTTAAGTTAACCGTAGTCGCTGGACAAACGTTTTTAGCTTGAGAGTTGACTGATGGTCCAGCAATACCGGACATATTGGTTACTTCTATTTTCTCTGAGCTTATAGAGGCACAGCCATTTGCATTGATAAGTTTAACAGAAAACTCTCCTGCAAGACCTACTTTAATGCTCTTTGTCGTTTGGCCGTTGCTCCAAAGGTATGATGCAGCGGTTTCGTTGGCTTCAAGAGTTACAGAATCTCCTAAACAAATAACAGGTGATTTGCTACTTGTTATGGTTGGTTTCGTCTTAACTCCATTTATTGTTAATACCAGAGAAGCTTTAGCAGCCACACAAGAACCTTCGTTATCTGGGTCGTTGGTGGTTAGTGTTAATGTTACCGAACCATTTGTAACATCTGCCAAGCTATACTTATAAGTCGTAATTGGGTTTAGTGCATTTGCAAAAGTACCCGTACCAGAAGTAGTCCATGTTCCCGTTTGGGCGGAGCCTCCAATTTTACCATTTAGTGGGAAAGTATCTCCAGCTAAACATACTGTGGAGTCCTTCCCAGCCGAAGCGGTAGCAGGATTTATGATACAATCAACGGGAGATTCACAGGCTATTATTCCGACTTCAATTTTAGAGCCTGTACTATAACATCCATTTCCTCCGTCTTCAAATACATAGAATGTACCAGAAGTGGCTATGCTCGTAATATTCGATACAGCAGGAGAATTAGGAGAGTTTGCGGTGCGGAATACAAAACTTCCACCTACAGTTTTGACGGAACTTGTAACCGCATTATTAAGATTTACGGTTTCCACTGGACAATCATTTGTCAGTGTGCTTACCGTTGGAGCTACAATACTGTTATTGGTAACACCTACCGTAACGGTGTTAGATTCTTCACTTTGACAAGTGGAACCCTTGCATATAGCGGAGTAGCTAGTCATGGTGGTAGGAGATACATTTATAACTGGTCCTGTTTCACCAGTGTTCCATACAATAGTCCCTACACATCCTGCAGCTTCTAAAGTGGTAGATGCTCCCAAACAAATCTGTGTATTTTGACATTTGACTTGTGGCGGGAACGGGTTGCCTACATTGATGGTAGCAGGTGCAGAAACTTGACTTTCACAAGTTCCTATCCAACAAGATGCCGTATAAACTGTGGTTTGGGTAGGAGATACCGTTATAGAATTTCCTACAGAACCATTACTCCAGCTCACTGTTCCTTCACAACCAAGACCATTTAAGGTGATAGACTCACCAGGACATATTCTTGATGCACTACAGCTGATTACTGGAGAAGTAGGAGCTGTAATAACATTTATAACTACAGGGTTAGATGCTCCAGAAGTACATGTTCCAATTTTACAATTTGCAGTATAAGTGGTTTTAAAAGATGGAGAGACCTCGATTATATTTCCGGTTTGACCTCCAGACCAAAGCACTGTTCCTGAGCAACCCGTGGCGGTTAATGTCACTTTTGAACTTGAACAAACTGTATTTCCGCTTGTAGTCACATTTGGAGATTCCAAAGTGCCTATAGTGATATTCACTGTATTTGAGTTTCCACTTGTACACGAGGCGTTAGAACATGTTGCCGTGAAAGAAGTGTTTGCTGCGATATTGGCTGTAATTGATGCTCCCGTTTTACCATTTGACCATTTTACTGTTCCATTACAACCCGTGGCAGTAAGTGTTACATCACCGGCTTCACATAATTGATTAGACGAAGCAGCAATAACTGGAGGGGTTCCGTTGGTTACTTTTATACTCACAGAGGCTGTTCCAGTACAATTTCCAGAACCACATGTTACTGTGTATGTCGTAGTAGCTGCAGGGCTTACAGAAATAGAAGTTGTACTAGCACCCGTACTCCATAGTAAGTTAGATGAACAGTTCGAAGCAGTCAATGTAGTACTACCGCCCACGCAAATCTCATTATTGGAGGCCGTAACAGTTGGTTTAACTCCGCTACCAACGGTAACGGTTTCAAAAGCAGTTCCTGAACAAGAGCTAGAGCCACATGTTACAGAGTAGGTAGTGGTTACTGTCGGATTTACTTTAATGCTAGCTGAGGTTGCATTCGTGTTCCAGGTAAAGGCTCCAGAGCAGTTTGTAACTGTTAAGGTTACTGTATCTCCAGAACAAATGTTGTTTGAAGTGGCAGTTATTATCGGTGATTGACCAGAACCTACTTCTATGGTTATGTTACCTGAGGCTCCACTAATACAAGTACCTACAGAACAAGTAGCAGAGTAGGTCGTGGTAGCGGTTGGTGTTACATTAATAGATGTGCCAGTCATGCCGTTGCTCCATTTAACGGAACCATTGCATGAAGTGGCGGTTAATGTTACGACTTCGCCAGAACAAATATTGGTGTTATTTGCTTTTACGGTAGGAACAGATGGAGAGCCTACAATGATGGTTAATAAATTAGACTCTTGGCTAACGCATGTATTTACTCTACAAACGGCAGTATAATTAGTGATGGCAGCCGGGCTAACTGAAATAGAGGCTCCCACAGAACCATTAGACCATTCCACAGTTCCAGTACATCCAACGGCTACTAAAGTAGTACTTTGACCTTGGCATATTTCTAACTTATTGCTAGATATAATAGGCGTTAATGGATTACAAGCTGGAATTACCGTAATATCTGCAGTATCCTCATCATCTTCGTTTACACCACTTGCCGGTTTAGAATCTGGGTCATTTTGGTCGGCAGCAGTAATTTCGGCCCTGTTGGTAACAAGTCCTTCTGTTGCAGTAACTTTTGCTTTAATAGAGAATTGTAGTGTTTGTCCACTAGCAATTGCGTCAAAGCGTGCTTTGATAAGGTTGTCTGTTACGGTGATTCCGCTTGCTCCAACCGAGGAAACGTAACTTAATCCAGCTGGTAAAACATCCGTAACTTCTACATTAGTTGCGGCATCTGGGCCGGCATTATTAACTCTAATGGTATAGTTGATAACATCACCTGAAGAAGGAGAATTACTACTTACTAATTTTTGTAGACTTAAATCAGCTTCAGGGTCATTAGAAATTACCGTAATAATTTCGTCATCGTCATCGTCCTCATTTAATGTTATGGCATTTCCTGGAGTAGAATCCAGATCCACTTGATCTGCACTCATAACTTCAGCAATGTTAATTATATTTCCTGAGCCAATTACACGGGCTGTATATCTAAGCGTAATGGTTTGGTTTACAGCAATAGAAGCAATACTAGCTTCTAACGTTCCAGATGTATTGCTCAAGTCTGAACTTGAAACAAACACAAGGCCAGCGGGTAATACGTCTCTTACTTTAACATTGGTTGCCGCATTAGGTCCGCTATTGGAAACTCTGATGGTATAGTTTACGATATCATTTTGAGCTACCACTCTAGAATCTGCAAATTTAATTAAATCCAGATCAACGAACATGTCACAAGATTTTTCCACAATCTCAGCCACTGCCGGATTACTGTAACATCCTGCACCAGATTTTTCAAATAGATAATATTTCCCAGGCGTTGCCGAAGCCGTATTTGAAACTTTAGCAGAGCTGGATAGCGGGCCTGTATGCCACTCAAATTTACCACCGGGAGTGGTAATGGCGTTAATGATTAATTCGTTGAGGTTGGTGGTTTCGCCTAGGCAAACTTCTATGATATTGAAGCAAGACGGATTAGAGGGTCTTGCGTTTAAAATTACCGCCACAGGGACTCTTGGATTAACACATGCCAATGGGGCAGATGCTAATTGTGCGTAATAGGTAGTGGTGGTAGTAGGGAAAATTAAATGTTTTTGACCACTTTGGGTAACAAATATTGGTGTACCGCCTGCCGAGCTATAGTACCAAGAAATATCCCCCGTATTTGTAGAACTAGCTTCCAAATAAGTGGAATCTCCTACACAAAGGTTATCAGCCACTACAGATATAGTTACAATTTCTGGACATTCGGTTTGCAGGTGTAAACCAGCATCCACATCATTATTATTTCTTCCTTTATTACCAATAGGTAAAGAGGTATCAATACTTATGGAGCCTGTTTTTCCTGTGGCAGGATCAACGTCATTATCAACAGCGTCGTTTACAACATCTTTAGGAGAGAAAACATATTCTGGAGCATTTTTGAATTGAACTTGGTAAGTGCCAGTGATCAGGCTATCGAAAAGATAACTTCCGTTCGGACCAGATATGGTACTATCAATTTTAACATTTAATTCATTTAGCAAATAAACCGTAACGTTATTTAAACCCGTTTCTCCTACATCCTGAATACCATTAGAATTTGTATCGGTCCAAACAAAGTCTCCAATAGAGCCATATGGTCCTTCAAACAATACAAAAGGACAGCATCCACCAGAAGGGCAAACACTGTTAGAGGCTTCAAAAGTATAAGATCCAACACTGGAAACAGCCAAAGTCCCGTTCGGGTTTAAAGTAGTTCCAGCTGTATTATTATTAATTTCTGTCCCATTCTTAAACCATTTAATTCCTAAGCCATTATTAAATGGTTGGGGAATGCTAAGCTCGTATTCATCTCCTGGATACCAAGTAACTGGTATACTGAAGCAAGAATTTTTCATGTCATCTTCTGATAGCGAATTATTACCAGGGCTTGAATCCGTATCGTTTTGGTCAAGAGCCATTATTTCAGCGATACTGAAGTAAATGCCTTGTTGACTCGTTTTCGCAGAGATTTCTAATGTAGCAGAATCTCCAGCAGCAATGTTTGCTATATTCCAAATCACCAGACCATTTGCCGCATTATATGAGGCAGTACCTTCCTGAGCGTTCAGGACGACATTGGTAATCCCTCCATAAGGGGTTTGGTCATTGACCACCACACCTGTGGCTGGGTTAGCACCTTCATTTTTTACATAAAGCGTGTATATGATATCTTCACCAACATTGGGCGTTGACTTATTAATAGCATGCCTCAAAGCTAGATCTGTGTCTTGACCATACAGGTTCATCGCGGATATTGTTAGCAACATGACCAAAGTGGTGATAAAGCTTAAATGACGATTGACGATTGTAAAATTTGATATCATATTTTTTAGGCTTTTGCACGATGGAACAATAGTCCTTAAGTTTTTTAAAGCAGGTGAAGCTATAATCGATGCTAGATTTGAATTATCTGTCCAAGATTTGGTTAGGTAATTATCTTCTTTTCTGTTGGTTAGAAAAGAATGGTCAAAAGTGGAGACTTTGTATGCCTTAAAACTATTATAGCCAAGGTCTGGCGTAGCTATAGGGCCACCGATCTTGGTGTTCGTTGATAACAACGAGGAACTTTCGTTCTTTTGGTTAGTTTTTAAAGTAAACATTGTAAGCATCTGATGTCAGATTTTTCGTCAAGAAAATAATGTGAAAATTGATTTTGGTCAATAGTCGGCACAGATCTTTCTTGAATCACATTAATTGAAACGAAAATTATGCCAAAGGGCGATTGTCCTGGTCTTTTCATGTTTCTTACGATGAATAATAATTTAAGCTCCTGATTGCTAGTGAATTAATACATACCACTCCTGTGCTTGAATTAACACGGAATATTGCATGAATTTACCAAATTTAGCTTGGAATCACTATATATGGCTTGCACTAAAATTGTGCCAAAAAGAATCTATGATCTTGATTTACAGATTTATTGAGGTTCTTTATTACTTTGAATAAGTAAATATTAAGTATGATTAATTGGTGAATTTTCTAGAATTCATGACCCAATGATAAGTAGAATTTACCCTTGCTGAACTCCTTATTTTCAAGCCCAAAGGCATAGTCAGCCTTTACGAAAAAGCCTAAAATGGTGGTTCTTATACCACCTCCGTATCCAGATAAGAAAGGGTTCTTGAAATTAGTAACCACGGCATAAAAGGGGTTGTTGATGCCCTCAATTTTAGAACCTCCTATGACTTGGGTATTAAGGCTATTTTCGCGACTCCACGGGCCTTTATCTCCCATCCATGCCGTACCTATATCATTAAATACTACCAGCTGTAGGTTTCTAATCATGCTAGAAGTAACAGTATTTTTAGAAAAATACCCCGCAAGAGATAATCTTAATTCAAGGTTAACCAAGATGTGTTTGGTACCGTAAAGTTTGGCAAAATCAAAGCCTCTTAAATTCCCTGCATAATTATAAAAAACAATATCTTTTAAATTACCTGGTGTTCCTCCTATTTGGTTGTTAGTACTGTAAATATCTCTATTTAATGTATTCTCCATTCCTCCTAAGAAGGTGTATTTGGGACTATTCCCTGTCGAGCTACCGTAGTTAAACCTGGCGGCAAATTGAAGTCCAGAAGTGATATTCTGATAATGCCTGGCGTCAATATAAAGGCCATTAAAGCTTTCATTAGGATCTCCAAAAGCCAGGTTCTTTTGATAAGAGATTTTGGCTCTTGTACCAGACAAAAAGCCATCTCCTAGTAGTTTCTTTGTGTTGTCGTAAACGATTTCCGTTTTTACTCCACCGTAGGAATTTTTTTGCACGTCTCTGGCTACTTCATAATAATCTATATCATTATTGAAAAACAAAGAAGGCATTACATTCACCTTAAGGTTAGGACTAAGCGGATAAGAAATGGTTCCTATAATATTGTGGAGGTATATTCTTCTATTAAGGGTTTCTCTTCTCAGTGCAATATTCAAAGGGTTCAGAATATAGAACTGTTTTTCTGTTCTAGGATCCACAATAATAGATCTTCTTTCAAAAGCAATTCCCCAATCTACTCTTTTTTTGTAATTGGTGTAGCTCGCCTTAATGTCATGATTTTTGACAGTTGGTGTAATGAATAAGTCGAATTTTATAACATGATTCTCCAGTAAGTCGTTTAGAGATAAGGAATTATTCATTCCTAGCTTTCTAACAGGGTCATTATAAAAGTCTGTTTTAAGGTCTTGCGTGAGGAGTAGATTTTGATATGCTTTTGGCGTTGATATTTTAAACTCTTCGTTGCCTCTTATTAATCTATTTCTATTAAAAGTACTGGTTTGTTCAGGAAGAACTTGACTGACAAGCTCCGTAGCTTTAAGAACGTTAACCTCTTCAAACTCGTAGTATTCTGTATCTATCTCATCATCCTTTAAGTTGATGAGTTTGGGGATTTGATTTCCTGTACTGCTAAAGTTAGGACGTTTCTCCTCAATTGGAATATCTTTTTTAGAGATCACAGAGCCATTTGATAGGTAGTAGGCTTTCCATTCTTGGATAAATCTTCCAAAGGAAATTCCTAAAGTACTGGTGATGCTACTCTGCTCGGCTCTAATTATTCTAGTGAGGTTGAGAATGTTTGAAATGTTATCCCTTCCATATTTTTCGGCTATATAATGCCAAATAGATCTACCGAGGATTTTGGCATCTGCGGAGCTAAGATTGTTAAGTTTTTTGTTGTCATTCCTAAGCAAAGCCTCTTTTATCTCAGCCAGATCTTGCTCAGACATACCGTCTTTAGAGATGTAAGATGATATACCGCTCATATACCATTCTGGTACAGTAAGTAATAAAGAACTCTGGAGAACTTCCTTTAAAGAGCCACCAAAAAGCATGTCGTAAACAAAAAGTCCAGAAATTTGATTAACTAATTCTGTCTTAAAAATACTGTCGTTTCCAGTATACGGAATTTCTATTCTAGCCCTTGAAAGGTTTAATATTCCGCCATCATATTCTATAGGGGTGGTAAGCCCAATATTACTCTGCTCCATTTGCTTAGGAGTATTATAAAGGAATATTTTCATGGAAGTGAAAGGGGTATAACCAAGTATCTCGGTTATTTTCCTGTATTCACCTTCAGCTATTTTGGCGGCTTTCATGGCAATCTCTTGCCCACCTCTATAATAGTTGAATTCAAAGTTGTTACTATTTATAGTTTTCCAATCTAGCTTCCGAAGCTGAATTCTATTTCTACCAAAGGTTTCTTGTGAAACGGAGTAATACCCTTGCGAGAATGCCGTCATACTCCCTAAAATAAGAAGTAGCGTAAAAACTTTTTTCATAGTACAGACTTAAAAATAATGCTTACGAATATAACGGATAATAACGCTCAATAGTTGATTCCCGGTCAATTTCTTTTCCTTCAATAATGTATTCTACAAGTTGGTTTGCAAAGAAAGGAGCCAACGAAACGCCCTTTGTACCTAGACCATTAAAAATGAGAATATTTTTGTGAATAGGATGGTCTCCTAGGATGGGTCTTCGGTCTTCTACAGCAGGTCTTATCCCAGCGTGCTGAGCTATTACTTTGATTTCTGGAATCAGAAAGCTTTTAGATTTTTCTAAGATGGATGCTCTTGCGTCGGCCGTTGTTTCAAAATCCAAATTATCCCAATCATAGGTAGAACCCATTTTATATTTCCCTTGGCCAATGGGCATTATCCAAGAGCCTTGGTTTACAATAAAATCAAATTGTGAGCCTTCTAATGTTATATCCAGTGTTTCTCCTTTTACGGGATTAAATGGAAGCCAATTGAAATAAGGGTTGCTTTTAACATGCACGCCCTCGCAGAAAATAATATATTTATACTGTTCTCCCTTATATTCAATGTGTTCCGTATGTCTAATTAGACCATCAATATTAAAATCCCCTTCTTCCAGAATTTGTTTTGAATGAAAGTATTGAGCCGACTTTTCCAAAAATAAGGGTACATCTAACCTGCCACTTTCTGAGGTACTTATTCCTCCTAATGGTTCATTTATAATGCCTTTTAAGGACTCATTGTGAGCTACATATTCTATAAGGTTTCCAAGCTCTTTGTGCTCAATAGCTCTGAGGAATTGTGACTTCTGATTCTCGTTTTTAAAGGGCCTATATATTTGCATTTTATGAAGGAATGTTTCCTCCATTAACACTTCCAGATTGGAATAAAACTGATCCATGAAAGCAAATATTTCCTCCTGCATCCATGTTTTCGCCAGTCTTTTTCCAGTAACTGGATTAAACATTCCTCCAGCTACTTTAGAGCTACTGGCTAAATTGCTGTTATGAAGTATTTTGACCGTCTTTCCTTTTGCAAGAAGTTGATGTGCCAGGCATGTTCCAGCTATACCTTGACCTATAATTAGGAACTCAGCCTTCATCGTTTCTTATTTTTATTGAAAGAGCTTCGTCTGCCATAATACACACCATTTCAATTTGCTCGTCAAGTGTCATATAAGAAGTGTCTATTACTTGGGCATCAGGTACTTGGGTTAGTGGACTTTCTTTCCTGGTCGTGTCTATTTGATCTCTTTTTTCAATGTTAGAAAGTATATCCTCTATGCTTTGAATTTCTTTTTTCTCCATTAATTCAATTTGCCTCCTTTGGGCTCTTATCAATGGATCTGCGGTCATGAAAATTTTTAGTTCTGCATCTGGAAAAACAACAGAGGAAATGTCTCTTCCATCCATAACCACTCCTTTCTTTTCTCCGATTTTACGTTGTTGAGCCACTAAAGCATGTCTTACTTCGGCTATGGCACTTACTTCACTTACTTTATTGGCCACATAGAGCTTTCTAATTTCATTCTCCACGTTTAGGCCGTTGAGGTAGGTCTGGTTTTCTCCAAACTTATTCCTTCTAAACTCTATAGAGATTTCGTCTAAAGCTTTATTGATTTGTTTGCTATCCGACAGAGAGATGTGTTTTTCGTGGAAATAGAGTGTTACGGCTCTATACATGGCTCCCGTGTCTATATAGGCATAGCCTAAATGGGCGGCTGCACCTTTTGCAGTTGATGATTTTCCACAGCTGGAATAGCCGTCTATCGCTATTATGATTTTGTACATTCAGAATTATTTGTTCAAAAATAACGGGATAGTTTTTAAGACCCTAATAAAACCAAAAGCCACCTCCTTTTGGAAGTGGCTTTTTTATATTTCTTAGAAGGATGTGCCTAAATTACTTAGCCACTACCAAGTTGATGTCTAACTCAACGTCGTTAGAAATAACCATTTCTTTCATAGGAACGTCAAAAGAGACATCATATTTCTTACGGTCGAAAGTAAGCGTTCCAGTAATGTTAGTTACATCACCTACTGTTTCAATAACAACATCTTTAACTGTTTCTGGGTTTGTGATACCTCTTACAGTAAGGTTACCCAGTACAGAAGTACCTTCAGTGCCAGTGATTTCAAAAGTAGCCGTTGGAAACTCTGCTACGTTAAAGAAGTCTGGAGAAGATAAGTGACCTACTAATTTTTCTTTAGTTTGTTTTTCGTCATAAACAGTGTCAGTAGGAGCAATTGAAGAAAGATCAACAACAAATCTACCACCAGCTACTGCTCCGTCTTTAATTTCTAAAGTACCTTCAGTAATATTTACATTACCTGTATGTTCTTTTACTCCAAGCATAACACCTGTCCATTCTACGGTACTGGATGCTAAATCTAAGTTTGCAGTTCCGTCTGCTAATGTTGCAACTGTTTCTTCTGTTTCGGTAGTTTCAGTTGAAGAAGAAGTACAAGATTGAAAAGAAAGTGCTGATACTAAGGCAAGGCCTAAAAGAGTGATTTTTTTCATTTTTTTCTATTTTAAATTTAATTGTATGTAAGAACACACAATCACTTAACAACTTTTCCAGAAAATAGTTTAGTGTATTGCAAATTTCTTTTTTTGTTCTATAACAAATTTGAAAATCTGCTCTTGCTCAGAAGGTTTAAACCAATTAAACTGATCTTGATTTCTAAACCAAGTTAACTGCCTTTTAGCATAACGTCTGGAATTTCTTTTTATCAGTTCAAGCATGGTTTCGTAATTTATCTCTTTATCTAAAAAAGCAAACACCTCTTTGTAACCTACGGTTTGTAAGGCGTTTTTGTCTCTAAAATCTATTAAGTTTTTAACTTCCTCTTCTAGTCCGGCTGCTATCATTAGATCTACTCTATGATTGATTCTTTCATAAAGTTCTTCTCGTGGTCTCTCTAATCCTATTTTGATGATTTGAAAAGGACGACGATTTGTTTGCTTTTTTTGCCAGAAAGAAAATGGCTTCTTAGTAAATAGAGCAACCTCTAAAGCTCTTATTACCCGTTGTTTGTTCGATAAATCGGAAGTTGAACAGTAGTCGGGATCCAGTTCTTTAAGCTCGGAAACAAGATTATCTATTCCTTCGTTTTCCAATCTTTGTTTTAAAGTCGCCCTAATTTCTTTTGGAATATCTGGGATGTCGTCAAAACCATGGGTAATGGCTTTTACAAATAGTCCAGAACCACCAGTCATAATAGCCACATCTTTCTTTTGAAAATAGTTCTCTAAATCTTTTAGTGCCTCTTTTTCAAAATCTGATACGGAGTAACTATCTTTAATACTGAGATTGTCAATAAAGTGATGTGGAACTTTAGCGAGTTCTTCATCTGTTGGTTTGGCAGTGCCAATACTCATTTCTTTATAAAACTGTCTAGAGTCGCAAGAGAAGATTTCGGCATCTAGTTTTTGTGCCAGATTAATACATAAATCTGTTTTCCCTACGGCAGTAGGACCAACCACCAAAACTAAATATTTTTCTTTTTTCAATGACGGAAATAGTAAATTAACGTCACAAAGATAGTTAAAGGCTATTTGAATTAATTAATAACAAAATGGAATCCCTACTTTTTATTATTGCTTTGGGCATAGGTGGTTTAGCCACTTGGCAAATATTTGCTTGGCGTTTTGGTGTAAGTAAACGTAAAAAGAAGGAGCGTATTGAAACAGAATCTAATATTCTTTTAGAAAGAATCGAGAAGGTTTTTAAAGTGATTTTGTCAGAAGGTTATTTCTCCGAAATCTACGACCATAGCCATAAGAAGGACTTTTGGGGTCTTTTTGAAACACATAAAAAAGCTTTGATTGTGGCTAAGGCCAAGGTGTCTATAGGCTTCGATTTCTCTAAAATGAAATGGAGGGTAGAAGAAGGTACCCAAAAGATTATCATTGAACATTTTCCAGAGGCGGAAGTGCTTTCCATTGACCCCCAGTATAAATTTTATGACATCAATCAGGGACTTTTGAGTAAATTCAAGCCTGAGGATTACACCAAGATTATTGGCGAAGCTAAAGAACTCATGCTGGAAAAAGCCATGGAAAGCGATTTGCCAGTTTCGGCTGATCGTCAAATAAAATTAATGGTTACCCAGCTTGCCAGTTCCATGAACTGGGAAGTGGACATCATAGAAGAAAAGACCAATAAATCCAGAACTTTGAAAGAGGCTATTAAAGGATATTTGAAAGTATAGTTGCTAAGACATTAAAAACCTCTAGGAAACTTAGACTTGAGATGCTTCACTAGAGGTTAATATTTATCCAATCGAAGAGTCTAAACTTTAGTTATTTAAAGCATCTCTTCTCTTTTTAAGCTCTCTCCAGGTGGTGAGCACTATCTTATTATCTTTTATATACTTCTTGAATGCCGGATCCATCATGGCCAGCATGTCTCCTTTTCGTGTTACACCAGAGGTAGAAATTTCTCCAAAAACTTCCGTAGGCCACGTACAATGCATTATCACCATTGTAATACCTGGCTTTAATTCATTGATGGTATTGATGTATCGTTCGGTTTTGTAGGTTTGAAGCTGAGCATCTGTCATGTTTTCCTCACCTTTCCAATCGTAGGAAATATTATGAAGATCATCAAGAACTGGTAGTCCAGCATTCCACAGTTGTTGTCCTATGGTAGTGGTCATTTCTTGTGTCAACCCAGTTGCGGCAGTGGTTTGTGCTATCATGGTATTATGACCTCCAGGAAACATCACAGGAATACCTTCTGTCATCCCCACCTTTAAATATCTTTCCAAGTAATCTTTGGTGGCAAATAGCGTTCCCATATGAGAATCTAAATGGGTGGGTTCCCAACCCATAGTACGGCTTCTCTCAAGTTGAGCTCTTATTTCTGTTTCAATTTCGTCTGGATTGGCATGGGTAGCGGTGGCCACTACAGACGGCCATATAGCCCCTTGTTTGTCAACTAAACCGGGTACCATTGGTTTTCCTGCCAAAGGTCCCCATCTATAATCACCCCACTCCGAAGTTAGGGTTAAGTGCAAACCAGCGTCTGTGTTTGGATGTTTTTTTAGATATTTGAAAAATCCTGGTATCCATGGGCATGGCATCATCATACTGAGGGAATTTGCTACACCTTCATCCATGGCTTTTATGGCTCCTAAATTGGAGTCATAGCTCATGCCTACGTCGTCAATATGGAGAATTAAAACTTTGGAACCTTCAGGATATCCGAGTTTATCGGCATAGCTTTCTTGGGCAAAGGAGTTGAGTGAAAAAAGGAATAATAATGTAAGGGTTAGTCTCATGTTTGTTGTTTTATACTATTCAAAAATAGCTTAAATTTCACATTTAAGCAGATTTCATGAGAGGGCTTTTTTTAGATATTGAAAATAAGGGATTCTTAATTACAGAAAGCCAAAACTTCTTTAGCCAGATTTATAGCCAAGTCTTTGTTGAAATCAGCATCTGAACTAACATCTGCCAAAATCTGAAAGGTTTTGTCGCCTACCAATACGATTAAACTGTTTTCCTTAAAGTTCCATGATGCGGCATCGCCCACTACGTTAACGGCTTCAAAATTATTTGTAGTTGCCATTCCTTTGGCCATGTTCATGGCCTGATTTTTAGTGCTTTCTGGTATCTCCTTGTTTTCAGAAATCTTCTCTTCTGCTTTACCTAGAGCATTTTCGAGTTCTTCTTGCGACACATTACGATAGAAAGCCTTGAAAGAAGCTACACTGTTTTCGCGGTCCATAATCTTGTATAAGTCATCAGCTAACCATTTAATACCTATTTCGTTGTATACTGGCATTTCTAAGGTCGTATTACCCATTTTTATTTTTCTAATTCTGTCACTTTCCCAAGAGTACTTGTAGGTATCTCTTAGTTGGTCTTTAGGCTTGGGGCTTACCTCATACTTCATTTTAGCATTGGTCATTTCTCCGGTATAATGCTTTTTTATCGTTTCTAGAGACAAGAGTTGGTCGTATTTACCGACATAGTCAAAGATGCAGGTTGCTTTGGAGGGGTTTTGAAGTTCTGTTTCCTTGTTTTCGGTTTTATTTTCAGAGTTTCCAGAACAGGATAATAGTAGAGAGCAAAAGGCTGTTGCGAAAAGTATGTTTTTAGTCATCATGATGGTATGGTTTAATTATTTCAAAAACTCGTCTTTAGAAAGTCCCATACTTTGGATGACAGGGGAGGTCATTTTAACATTTCCATTAAGGTTTTTCCAGGCTGCAGGGTTTTCAATTTCAGAAGACTGACCACCCTTTCCTTTTATTTCAAATGCTGCCACCGTTTCATTTAACTTGGTTATGGTCATGGTGCCTTCATAAGGCATAGGTGTGGCTTCCATCCCTGTTTCAGATACTTTCATAAAAACCAAAGTGGCCTTTGGCTTTCCTTCTAGCTCACTTTCATTCAATGTAAACTTGGCCGTTAGGGGCAAAGTGAAATCGAGTGGAACGTTAGAAAAAACACCCATTAGCGAATGCCCGCTCTGGTTCACTACTTGGAATGAGATATTTAGTTTTTCATTTTCTTTTAGGGCTATTATGGAGCCCGTAAAGTCCTCTTTATTTATTTGAGACTTTCCATCAAATTCATAAGTGATGTCAGTTTTTTGGTCACCATAACTGGCCACATCTGCTAAATCAATTTCTTGACCTGTCTGACTTTCAACTAGTTTTTCTAGAGCCGAAGTGACACCATCCTGAGCACTTTCTTTGGCAGACTGACAGGCATTTATGCTTATTACAGTGGCTAAAAGAGCTATTTTTGTTTTCATGCGTTTATTTTGATTGATTGATAAATCTCTTATTTGTCGAGTTTGCTTAAAACCAAAGAGGACTCCATTTTTCCTTTTGCGTCGAAGGTGTCGCTTTTTACCACGCCTATGCCGTTGTAGAAATACTCTACCACATGTACTTCTTTTTTTACAATCATTTTTAAGCTTAAATCATAAGACATTTTAATGCAATCAAATTTGCCAGCTGGTGTCTCCACGGTTTCTGAGCCTTCTACTTTTCTGTTGGTAATGTTCACACTGACATTCATTAAAGAGGCACCAGAAGGAAGAGAAGAACGAATAGAGATTTTGGCATCTTTCAGTATATCGCCTTTTTTCATATTGGCAGGGTATACTAGCTGGTCTCCGTCTATGCTCATTTTTATATCAGAAGACTTTGAAAACATATCTGAGCTAATGTTTTGAACATCGGTATAAAGGTCGCCGTTAATACATTTTCCTAAGGCTTCACCTTTTACAATAAGTTTGCCTTTGGGGTTGTACGTTTCCGTGAGCATTTGTATAGAAAACCCACCATTGACAGGTTTTAGCTGCTGCACATTATATTTCAAAATGGAGCTTATATTTCCTTTTTTGTCAAGGTTTTGCATCTCTATTTTAGAGCCTTCTTTTAGAAGAAAGTAATTGCTGCATTGCTGCGAAAAACAGAACGGGCTAATGATTAATAAGAGAAAAAGGATGCTTATTTTTTTCATTTTATTGGTATTGATAAGTAATAACTAAACTGTGAAATTGAAGCGTGTTTCCTGTCCAGTTTCCTGCAGACGAGAGGTTTATATAATAGGAATAATTTAGGTTGTCAATGATTGCAGAGGCATTACTGTTGATATTCACAATATTGGCACTACTACCGGAACTCGTAGCAGTAGCTAATGTTAAATAAGCATTCACGGTATGAGAATAGTTGTTGAAATCAAATGATAAATTAGAGGCGGAGTTATCTCGTAAATACAATTTCACATTGGTTACTTTAACGCCATCTGGAAGATTTACAGGCAAATACAAAGTTTTGGGGCTGGTAGTGCTATTGAACCAAGCATAGCCGCTACCTCTAATAAGTGGGTCGTCATAATTTTGTGGCAGAACACTCGTGAAATTATAACTCATGTAGTGGTTAGAGGTATTTTCAATTTTAAGAATGCCATCTTTATTTGCAAAAACCGGTCTGCGGTCTGTAGTCCCTACAAAACCTAGTTCTGTTGACTTAATATCTCCGTTTACTTCTAGCTTAGACGTGGGTGCAAGTACACCAATTCCGGTTTTACCATTTCTCAAGACTGTTAATGCATTTGACCTTACAAGATCGGATGAACCATTACCTATCTGAAATACTCGGTCGGTCACTCCCGAAATTGCTGCATCTGGAGTATCAGAAATATCATTGAATTCGCCAATTGTTAAAGAAGATTTTGATAAGCCAAATGTCTGATTACCAAATGCAACTGAATAATCTCCAAAAACAAGGTTGTTGTTTCCAACACTTAATCCTTTAGCCTTTATGTTACCATTTACATCTAATTTCTCCGAGGGCGTAGTAGTTCCAATTCCCACATTTCCTTGATTTCCGCCAAGGAAAAGCCTGGATGTACCACTGGTCTGAAAATCAATTGTGTTGTTAGCCTGAAACTCAAAGTCTACTGCACCATAATAGGTTGCTTTTGTAGGGCTAACCTGCAAGAAATGTTTATTTTGATAGTTAATATTGATATCGGCATTGGGGTCTTCGTTGAAAAAAGAAGCGATAGAGCTATTATTTGCTCTTACACTTAGTTTGTAGGTATCTCCGTCATAATTATCGCCTATTCCAATATTCCCGGCTGAACTAACTATTAATTTCGGATTAGTATTAACCATTAGGGCGGTCTTTCCTAAACCATTAATCCCTATAATTCCGCTTTCGGAATAGATTTGTCCTTGCTCTTCTCCGCCTGCTGTATAAAATCGTAAGAAGTTATATTGGCTGTTTGAAAACAGCTTTAGGGGGGTAGAAGAATTGCTGTTTCCATGAATCTCAACATTATTTCCAACGAAACCCGACAATGTTGGCTCAATGGTGACCGATTGTGAAAATGAACTGATGCTTATCAGATATATGAGAGCCAGTTTTAATAGTTTTTTCATGGGCTTATTCTTCGTAGGTGATTAAGATTTTCACAGGCTTTGAGAGGATATTGGCACTGTTATCAGTTATGTTTTTGATAATAATGGAATTTTCAAAAAGCGTCCATTCAAATTCGTAGCCCGCAGCACTTTTAAAGGAGGCAGGTATATAATCATTGCTTTCATAGTCAACCATAACCGAAATACTTAAAATTTTACTTTCGTCTAGCCCATGGTTTATAGCTTGTTGGGTACCTTGAGTGCTTCTGGTAATTCCGTTTATTCTCTTAATCTTAATAGCTGGGGCATCATCTCCTAGTTTAGTGAAAGCGTAAACCTCTAAACCGGATTTTCTAAATTCGCTGCCCACTTTTAGTTTACCGATGTTGTCAATTGTCACAGAGACATAACCTCTGGTTCCCAATTGTAAGTATTCTGTACCTTGGATGCTCAATCCACCGAAACCAGCCATTATTTCACCTTCTTTTTTGTTAATAAGTGTGTTATAGGTATAAAAGGGCATATACATATTTGGCTTTTCTGTACTCAGCTTTAAAGGGATGCTTTCTTTACTGTTAATATGAACACCATTTGTACTATCCTGTTGAAACGCACTTTTAGATGGTTCAATAGTGACGGATTGGGCATTGCAAAAACTAAATGTTATCGCTAAGAGTAATGCTAAAATTATTCTATTCATGATTTTTTAAAGTTTAATGAATTCTACTCTCCTGTTATTTGCCTTTCCTTGTGGCGTTTCATTTTTATCTACGGGTTGGCTTTCGCCTTTACCTTCTGTAGTCATTCTAGTGGCCTCTATTCCAAAGCTATTGGCCAAGGCGTCTTTTACACTTTCGGCACGTTTTGCGGATAGGGTTAAGTTCGCACCATCTGAACCATCTGCATCTGTGTGACCTATTATTTTCACTTTCACTGCTGGGTTTTCAGTAAGAACTTTGGCTATTTCTTTCAATGTGCCTTCAGAAGATTGTTTGATACGGTCTGAGTTCACGTCAAATAATATTCCGGTGGTGGAGAATTTCCCTTCTGTTATTAGTTTACTTCTGGTATCTGGTGCTCCTACTGCGTAGCGTACATTGGCCACCATGTATTCATCTTTGTTATCGGCTGTCGCAAAATTCATATACTGTGAGCCTAACTTAAAGGCATTATATGCTGCTTTTGGGTCAAATGCCTGTGGCAAATCCAGCACCTTTACTTCATTTACATAAACGCGGAGTCTATTCTTTTGTCTCCATAGAGAGAAATGTACTTTGCTAGGTTCTGATCCATATTCACCTTCGCACTTTAATGCTTTAACATTGAGGCCTTCGTTTTTATTGATAACTTCTCCAGCTTCATACACCATAAAAGCGGCCTCGTCCATACCACCGAGCCAATTGAATATGATACCTTTTTGTATATACTCACTGGCAAAGTCTCTGCGTACATTGTCGCTTGCGTAGATGTAGAAATAATAACGAAGTATGTTGCTGCTGCGATACCGCGTAAAAATGTCATATTCTAGCGTAAAGTTATCTGGCATGTCTTTTACAAAATCAGGCTGAAAAAAGCCGTCTTGAGACATATAGAGCCATTTTTCTGGGCTGTCGTTAAAGGTTATGATTTCTGCGGAAGAGTTGGTGTTCCAGCCCAAAGGGAAGTCGCCCACGCTGGTTTCTGAAAAATCCTCAAAACCAATTACCTTTTCTCCAGAGACAAAATCAAATTTGGAGTTGGCGGTAAAAGTAGTTTTGGCTTCTTGTTTTGAGGATGTAGGGGTTTTATTTTCTGAAGCCTTCTCAGATTCAGAGTTTGATGGAGCGTTTGATTGTGTTTCCTCAGTATCATATTCACCATTATCTGAACTTGATTTTGTCTTATCTTTTTTCTTGAAAATACTACCAATGCCTTCTTCTATCTTGTCTAGGCCTTTGTCAATACCACGGTCTATGCCACTATTGGTACGGTCTGTTACTTTTCTTTTTGCCGTATCTTTAGGGTCAATGATTTGGGCTTGAGAAAAAGAATAGGCACAAAGGCTTAAGAGAAAGATGATTTTTTTCATTTTTAGATTTCATTTTTCTCTTAGTCTTTAAAAACTTAAAAAGTAAACCGCCATAAAATAAAAAATATTTAGGTTTACTTTAAGCAAGAAATAACACTAAACAGAGAAGCGTGAGTATTCCACTTCTAAAAGCAAATGACGGTCAGGTTTTACGAGAGATTTATACAAAGCATCGTTTAAGCTTTGTAAGCTTTGCGTCAAAATATAATTTAGAGCATGAAGATATTTTAGACATCTATCAGGATGCCATTTTAGCGATGGTAGAGAATGCTAAAAAGGGCAAAATGGACCATCTTAAGGCCGATCTAAAAACCTATTTATTTGCCATAGGCAAGTATATGATTTTTAAGAGGATAAAAAATAATCAAAAGGCCAGAGAAGTTTCCGAAGAACTGAAGGGCTGGTTTGAGTGGGAGGAGGAAGATGATAATCCAGACTTAACGGCTAAACTGGAACTGGCTTTGGAGAGTTTAGGGGAACAATGCTACAAGATTTTAAAGCTCTTTTATTTTGAGTCTAAAAAGTCTGAAGAGATTGTAAATCTAATGAACTACCCCAATAAAGATGTGTTGAAAAGCCAAAAGTGGCGTTGCTTAAAGCAATTGAAAGAAATAATTTTAAGAAAATGAGCCTAAAAGAAGAGCTTATAGATAAGTATTTTGAAGGAAAGCTAAGCCCAGAAGAACAGCAAAAGTTTGATGCTTTAATAGGGGAGCAGGAAGATTTTGCTCAAGAAGTAGCTATGCAGCTTGCACTGAAAAATGCTTTAAGAAATAAAGAAAGAGCTAAGTTGAAAATGGAGCTTAAAGCCATTGAAACCAATATTCCTAAAGGAAAGGTTATAAAGCCATGGTGGGTTTTAGCCGCGGCTGCATCCATGTTTTTGGTGGGGGCTTTTGCGTACCAATTTATCTTTAAAGCAAAGAACCACGAAAACCTTTTTCAGGAGTACTATCAGACATATCCTAATGTGGTTTCGCCCACGGTTAGGGGAGAAAACGGCAGTACCTTAAAACAGCAAGCATTTAGTGCCTATGATAAAGAAGATTACCAGATGGGACTCCGTTTGTTTCAGCAACTCCATAAAGAACAACCTTCAGACTTTGCTGTGTTTTATGAGGCCCTTTGTTACCTAGAGCTGGACGATTCAAGCAGTGCCATTGAGTTGCTAGAATCCAATAGATTTAGCGACGAACCTTATCCTTTTGAAACCAATAGACAGTGGTATTTGGCCTTAAGTTATCTAAAAGTAGGAGAAACCGCCAAGGCAAAAACGCTTTTAGATGAGTTAAGTAAAACGCCATACCAGCAAGAGAAAATGGGTGAAGAGTTATTAAAGCGTCTTCCTTGATTTTTTAAAATAATAAACTGCTAGACCAGCTAGAAGTAGAAAAGCAATTATTCCAATTATGAACCAGTAATTCTGATTTATAGAAAGGGCGGAGGTGTCGCCATTCAAAACAAAACCTGCCCAGAAATAAGGATGGCTTTTTAAGGGATTTTCATTAAGGAATTTCCTTTTTGCTAAGCTTAAAGCTTCGTCTTTTGGATAACCCTTGGATAAGAAATTATAGAAAAAGCCCATCAAAACAGAGGTTTCTTTATCGGGCACTTGCCAAAGGCTGTAAACGGTAGATTTGACCCCAGCATAATTTAAAGCCCTAGCGATGCTCATGAAACCTTCACCGCTTAAATATTCTCCCACACCCGTATTACAGGCACTTAAAACCACCAAGTCAGATGGGAAGTTTAGGGCGTACAGTTCGTTAAAGTATAGTTTTTCTTCGTTTTGGAATAATAAACTGGAGTGGCTATAGTCTTTTTCATCCAGTAAAGAATGCATGGCCAAATGATGGATGTTACTTTCGCCTAGAGAGCTGATAAAGTTGGCTTTAGTGGCTTCTTCGCTGAAAAACAAGTTGGATTTATTAAAAATAGAACTGATTAGTTCCAGCTCCCTAGCGGTATAAATAAGCTCGCCATTACTGCTTCTTTCTGGCACTAGACGCTTACCGTACTTTGGAGCAAAACCTACCAAGTTATAAGCGTATTTTTTTGTGGCATGCTCTACTGGATTTAGAAATTTTAGGGAGGTAGCATATGCTATAAAATGGTTCTGAGCCAGAATCTCTTTTCCATAAAGTGTTTCAAAAGGCAAAAAACTCAAGAAGTTTTCTGGAACGATAATGAGCTTATCGTTTTTCTTGATCTTTAGTTTTTCAATCAAGATTCCGTGAAGTTGCTTAGCCTCTTTTAAATATTCTGAGCTAATGTTGTTGAGGTTTTGGTAGTATTTTCTGGTGAGCTCCTCTGTTTCATTTCTTTTTCCAAGATAGAAGAGTTCAATAGCGGTAGACGAGATTTTATGGGCAAAAACGGAGCTGTCCGTTACCGCATATTTAAGCACCACTTGATTTAACTTTAAGTTTTTCTGTAAATCTTTTATGTCAAAATTGGCTTTGCTGTATTTTTCATAAACGGGGTATTCTTGATTTATTTTTTCGTTAATCTGGTTAATTTCGTTTTCTAAACGGCTTACTTTATTTTTTTCTTCTGTGCTAAGCTCTTCTTGGTTTTCGAAAAAATTCAGCTTTAAGAGTAGTTCGTTTCGCTGGTTTATAACTGCCTTCGGAAGATTTAGGTTTTCGCTATACTTGGATATAAACTGTTTCCAAAGGTGCTGGGAGCCCATATTTTCTATGTCACTTAAGCTTGTGGCTATGAAATTTTGGTCGGAGGGGTTTTCTAATCCCACATAAAGTAAACCCTCTTTTATGTTATTGAGTTGCCTTTCTAAATCAGGATTAAAAAAACCTTTTTTATAGTAGTTCTGAAACATTTCAGCCGCCAAGCCATAGAAGTTTCTAATCTTTAAAAGGTCTGTTTTTTTCTTTCCTGTGCTTTCATAAATTTTGCGGTACGCCAATCCAGAATGTATAAATATGTTTATAAAAGAAGAATTATTGATGTCTCCGAAATCTTTGTTTTTAATTTTCTGAAATTCAATATGCTTTTCAAACTGCCTAAAGTATAGTTCCTTTAAAGCGGCCTTTGCTTCTTCCGTTTTGTTGAGATTGGCTAGGAGCTCAGCCTTTAAAACCAACAAGGTGAGGTAGCTAGATCTGTAGCCTAAGATTTCCAAGAAGTTTAGAGACTTTTCGGTATGTTTTAGAGCTTCGGGATAATCAAATTTGTAATAATAGAGCATGGCTCTATTGGCCGATGCCTTCATTCTATAGAAATCTTCTCGGGCTAGTTTTTCAAGCGTATTGGTATAGGCTAAAGCCCTTTCCGATTCATAATTTACGTAAAACGCATGCGAGATTTCGTCATAAGAAGCCATGAGGACATTCCACTCTTTGTCTTTTGCTACTTTGGGAGCTTGAGCAAAGAGGATTTCTATTTCTTTGAGGTTTTCTAAGAGTTTGGATTCGTTAAACTCAAAATTATAATATCTTAAATTATTAAGCCTATACATGGCTTTGGCGTGGAAGTCGCTAAAGGGAGTGGTGGCTTTATAGAAATTTTTGTTTTTTGGATGGATATAATCCGCCATATACTTTTCAAAACCAAGCTGATAAGTAGCACATTTTTCTCTATCGCCGTATTCTAATGCGGCAAAAATAGCGTCGTTATAGGCCACCGAAACTATTTCGGCATCTTGGGCATAATATTTCCTCCAAATGTTTAAAGCTTTATCAAAAGTAGGAAGCATTTCTTGTTCAATATTGGCGTAGTCATAGGCCAAAGCCAAGTCATTATAAGCCAGTGCCATGGCATAATGATGCTGCATGCCATTCTTTTGAAATATTTCAATGGCCTTTTGAAAGTGCTTTATGGCGTCGTAATAATTATAAACACGGGCAAAATATTGAGCTACATTTAAATGAATGCTGCCAGCTGCTATGGAGTTCTTTTTTGCAGAAGAAAGTTCTTTCTGAAACAAGGACAGTCCTTCCTCGTATTGTTCTTTTTCTATAAACGCATGAGCCTTAAGCATGTTGATTTCATAAGATATCCTGTTTTGACTTTCTTTGGGAAGCTGATTGTATTTACCTAAAATTTGTTCATACAGCTTAGCGGATTCGTTTTCTTTATATTCTTTTTTTAATTGATTCAGCTGGGCTATATGTAGTATTAGTACGGCTTCTTTTTTTCTAGTTTCTTCCAGTGAAACTATTTCCTTTCTTAAAATTATTTCCTCTTTGAAGTAACCGCATAAGGCGAGGCTATCTGCTTTCAGAAGGAGGCGTTTGGTTTTTTCTTGTGCAGAAAGTAAAAAGCTGAAGAAGAAAAGAATAAAAAAAGTGATTTTACTCATTTGGACTTGCTATTCGGTAGATTCAGGAAAATTATAAAGTTTTCAATATGCAAAGGCTTTGAATCCATTTTCTATACCAATTGGACTATTCTAGGTCTTTGCATTGTATGTGAAATTGACATATCCGATTTTGTACTGTTTAGCTGATAAAGCCAACAAGAAAAAACCGAATGCGTAAAACAAATATTGCGATTTTAAAGGATTAATTTTATAGTAATTAAGATGTATTTTATCCATGCGTAACACAATTTTCTTCCTTTTAGTAGTTCATTCTGCTTTCTCACAAGTTTTTGAGCAAGACATGAGTTTTGAGTTTTCTGGTCTTACCAAGTTTGTGACTAGTAAAAGGGTGTCGGCTATCAATTTACCCAGCGGTAAAGTTATTTTTAACCATGAGGGTACTTTTGTCAACGACTCACTTCAAATGACCACTTTTGTTTGGGAGCCAAAAGTCGATAAAATAGAACCTTTTGAGGCTTTTAAAAATGATAGTAACGGACCTTTGTATAATTCTCAACTATCCAATACAGGGGCGTTTCTGTTTTACAAGTCTATTTCATATACAGATAATGGCATTACAGAAAGCTCCTTGTTGAAAATCGACTTCGAAGGAAATAAAATTGCCGGTTTCGATTTCAAAGAGGAGGGCTTTCTATATCAAGTGATGGAGCTGGCGGAAGGAAAAATCCTTGCTCGTTTTGGTGATGGCTCTTATAAGATTTATTCTGCTTCTGGAAAGTTTGAAAGTTTATTCTCGCTTGGATTTGAGGGTAATACCACTTTAAATGATGTGGTTTTCTTAGATGGCTTTTACTATCTTTTGTTGGTACAAAATGACTCTGGAAAAGTCATTATAAAAAGAACAGATGCTTTTTTAGCCAATCCTAAGGATTTTAGTTTGCCTTCATTGGATAATCGTTCTGCCCCTCAAAATAAGCTTTTCAAGATTGCCAGTAAGCTTTATTTGTATACCTCTAGTCTTAATGATGAAGAAAATCATCTGTTCGAATTTGACGCAGATGGAAATCAAATCAGAGATGTGAGTTTTGGCAAGGTGGGTAATTTCATGTCTTCTATTCCCGAAATATTCTCGTCTGATGGTGGAGATTTGGCTTTTAAATATTACGACAATGACTGGATAAAGATTAATACCGACGGTTCACATAAAATCTACCCGAAGGAACTCGGAATTATAAATTTCCAGAAGAATGGATTTTTCTTAATTAGAACAGATTTTGAGGTTTTTGAAAAAGATTTTGAAAGTGGATTTAAGAGAAAAGTAGCATTAAGCTTTACTGAAAAATTAGAGTTTAAACCAACTAAGGTTTTTGCTTCAGAGAATGGTCTCAGGTTGGTAGAATATACTAGAAACGAACAATATTCCTTTCTGTTCTATCATTCGTATTATCCTTCTCTTTTAAAAATATTTAATGAGATAGGAGAAGAAATAAGAGAACTGTATGATGATGAAAGTACATGGAACTGTTCGAAGCAGGGTGAGCTCATTTTAATTCGAGGTAAGGAGAAGGTTTATGTTTTAGGCAATTCAGATGTTTTGACGGAGTACGACAACAAGTGGCCAACAAATGCTCAGTTCGACCTGAAGAACGGAAATGTTTTTTATGAAAATAGATTTAATGAAAACGAATTAAACTATTATGAAATAATCGAAACCGATTTAGAAGGTATAAGAAATACAGATTTTGTACTTAAGTCCACTTCAAATTATTCTTCATTTCAGTTTTTACCTAGTTCTAATGAATTGGCTTTGTTTACCATGCTTTCAGAACCAAGTATCGACTTTTTTAATATAGAGACTGCCGGGGTATTAAAGGTGGTTCCCAATGTAAATAAGGACTTTAGTTTAAATAGGTATTTAGAATTAATTCCAACGGAAGAGGGCATTTATCTTAAGAATGTTAGAGTTGGTGGGACTGGTTCATACTCTTATGAACTGACCAAGATTAATACAGAAGGTGCAGTGGATGCGAATTTTGAAACAAAATCTATTTCTGGAGGGCAGTTTTATTTCCTAAATCAGGATGGTTCTTTAATTATCAATGCCTTAACCATAAGGGAGGAAAATGGTTCGGTAGGCTCTAATTCGATAAAGCTTTTGCCCAATGGTCATGTTGATAATAATTTTGCCATTTTAAGTAAAGAACCCATTAACCATTTTTCTCAACAAAATGCGGACACATTATTCACGATAACTTCCTCAGGACTGTATAGATTTATTAAAAATGACAAAAAGGAAGCTCCTTATTTTCATGTAGAGTCTGATGTAAAAAGCAATATCTCTTGGAACCAGTTGGGGCCTACTTTTTTTAAAGTTCACTCAACGGATGAGCTCTATACCATTACATTGTCAAACAACGCCAAAATCGAAAATGATAGTCTTTACATAGATTCCAAACCAGGCTATGCTACGGTAGACATCAATACTGAAAATGGTTATTTTAGTTATAGGAACTACATTAATATTAATAAAGCAATTCCTTTTTTTATACATGATTTGCCAGACTTATATGCATTTCAGGGACCAACATGGTTGAAATTTTCGTCGTCTTCTGGTGAACCGGTTTATGTAAAATTAGGTATTGGCGGAACTGAATATGCAGATAGTATTCAAGTCAATCCCAATAGATCATCGAATAAACTTGGACTTTATTTACGAGTTGAGAGGAATGATTATTACACTTCAGCAGAACAATATCTGCTTTTAGATATTCTAAGTCCACTAGCAAATGAGATGACTTTTAGGGATGTATTACCTTATCCTAATCCTAATAGGGGTGGTTTTCTTGTCCCGTTAAATGATGAAAACATTTCGAAAGTACAATTGGTGAATATGCGAGGACAACAAATCCATTTTACCTATGAAATGGTAGAAAGGGGACTGGAACTTCATGTTCCTCATTACACTCCGGGTGTACATGTTTTGTCACTTACGGAGCGTAATAAGAAGCATGTTTATAAATTAATGCTAGAGTAATATTCTATTTATACTCTAAAATGGTGTCATGTATGGTTTTGAAAAGGGAATACTCGTCTGTAGTGTCACAGCTTAGCTCCCACACCATGACGCCACCTAAGTTTTTGTCCATAGCCAGTTTGGTTTTATTAGCAATGGTGATGGTTCCATTATAATAGTGCCCGTTCCAGTAGTCGTCATAATGGCTAGCTCCAGCTTCTAGCAGTTGCTTGTAGGTAAATCCAAAATTTCCGTGTCCTTTCTTTGCATAAAAAGGTAAGCCCAATATACATTTCTCAGCAGGTAAGTTTCGCTCGTTTAACCAAAAGTCAATACACTTAACCGCCATAGAATATGGCGAATGATGCTTAAGTTCTGCAGGACCGTAGTCGCCATCGTATACCATAATGTTTAGCCAGTCCATATAGGGATATACGGCTTCCTTAATTCCGTAAGCTTGTTTACCCTGAGAAACCACAGCGGCGGTTAGTTTACCACCTCTTTTATGTAACGCGTTATGTAAGTCTTTGCAAAGTAAAATATAATCGTCTGCAGAGCGGTGGTTTGGGTCTGGGTATTCCCAATCTAGATCCACGCCGTCTAGGTTATATTTTATTACAAAATCCATGGTTGCTTTGATGAATTTGGCTCTTCCTTCTGCCGTTTCGGACATTCTATGAAATCTGCTATCTTCTCCGCCGCCGTCTCCTATACCCCAGCCACCAATGGAGATAAATACTTCCACATTGTTTTTATGGGCTAAGGGCACCATTTTTCTTAAAACACTGTCATCTTTTAAGGGTTCTAAGGTATCTCCAGTTTTGGAAGGTATTGCAAACGAATAATTGAGATGCGTGATGTTATCAAAAGGTATATCCTCTGGATTTGTGTTTGGTGTATAATAAGCTATCGTCTTAAATTTTTGCTGTGCAAAACTTAAGTTGCAGAGCAGTAAAAGACCAATTACGCAGCATGTACTTTTTTTAATCATAGTTGAATTTTATTTAACTTTCAATTTATAAAAATAGCTTTCAAAAGCCTGCGTCAAACCTCATGTTCAAGGCTAAATTCTTTTTAAAGTACAACTTTGTGAAAAAAGTCTTTATTTCTATAACGAATATTTAAATATGGCATTTAAATTGTCTATTCATTAGAACCATAAAACTTTTAATTAGTGAGATTAGCCATACTTCTTCTACTTTCATCTTTTCTTATTTCTTGTAATGTAGATTCAAAAGACGACCTTAAAAGTTTAAAACTTTTAGGCGAATGGGAGATTAACGGAATTAGCTTTGTGATTGACGGCAAGTCATTCCAAGCAGAAACCAGAAAACTGTATTTAGCCGAAATCAGCCAATTGGTTTGGAATTTTAAGGAAAACAACCTTTTAGAGGAGGTTCTCAATTCAAGAACCATTTCAGAGAACTACGATTTCAACCCTAGCGAAGGCAAGGTAACTATTACAGGATATAAAATTTATCCAGAGATTTATTTATTGAATATTACCGATGACGCACTGGAGGCTGTTTCTCCAGTTGTTCAAAGCCTTTCTTTTGATTATTCTCACAATAGTTCAGAGGGTAATCTCATTCAGGATGCCGTGTTCTTATTGGAAGGACAGCTACCAGAAAAGGAAATAAGAAACTCCACCTCTCTTAAAAAGATTATATATTTCTCCAGAGTGAGAAAGTGAAATAAGTTCTTCAGAAAGAATGATTTACATTCTTTCTGGAACATCTATTCCTAGAAGTTTCATTCCCTTTTTAAGGGTAGAAGCTACCTGTTGAATAAGTGCTAATCTGAAATCTCTTTTTGCCAAATCAGTCTCATTCATGACAGATAATTCTGAGTAGAAAGAGTTAAACGTCTTGGCTAAATCGTAACAGTAATTTGCCATGATAGATGGTGCAAATTCAGCAGCCGACTTATCAATAGTAGATTTGTAATCTCCCAGTAAATACACTAAGTCGGTTTCAATTCCTGCCATAGAAATAGCGTCTATTTTTTCAGGAACAGAAAGTCCTTCGGTAGCAGCTTTTCTTAGAATAGATTTTATTCTGGCATGGGTATATTGAATAAAAGGTCCTGTATGGCCTTGGAAGTCTATAGATTCCTCAGGGTTGAAAAGCATTCGCTTTTTAGGCTCTACTTTCAGTAAGAAATACTTTAAAGCACCTAAAGCCAGCATTTCAAACAGCTCCTGTTTCTCCGCTTCGGTAAAGCTATCAACTTTTCCTTTTTCTTCTGTAGAGGTTTTGGCGGTAGCTATCATTTCTGCCACTAAATCGTCTGCATCCACTACCGTTCCCTCTCTAGATTTCATTTTGCCAGAGGGTAAATCTACCATGCCGTAGCTCAGGTGATAACAGCCCTCAGCATATTTTCTGCCTAGTTTTTTCAGAATAGCAAAAAGTACCTTGAAGTGGTAGTCTTGCTCGTTTCCTACTACCCAAATGGCCTTTTCAGAATTATAATCTTGAAACTTAAGCTCGGTGGTTCCTAGGTCCTGGGTAATGTAAACCGATGTGCCGTCTCCACGGAGTACCAGTTTTTCGTCCATCCCTTCCTCGGTCAAATCTATCCAAACAGAATTGTCTTCTTTTTTGAAGAAAACGCCTTTTTCTAAGCCTTCATCTACTAGATCTTTTCCCAATACGTAGGTGTCGGATTCGTAATAGGTTTTATCAAAACTCACACCTATTTTTTTGTAGGTGGCATTGAATCCATCATATACCCAGCCGTTCATTTTTTTCCAAAGGTCAATCACTTCCTCATCACCATTTTCCCATTTGATGAGCATGGATTGAGCCTCTTTCATGAGCGGAGAATTTTTTTTGGCTTCGTCTTCTGTTTGGCCTTCTGCTACTATTGTTGTTATTTCTGCTTTATAAGCTTTATTAAAAGCCACATAGTATTTTCCGGCTAGGTGGTCTCCTTTTATGCCAGCACTTTCTGGCGTTTCACCATTGCCAAATAATTGATAGGCAATCATGGATTTACAAATATGGATGCCACGGTCGTTTACCAAACAAACCTTATTAACATCGTAGCCATTGGCTTTTAAGATATCTGAGACGGCAGAGCCTAAAAAGTTATTTCTTAAGTGGCCTAAATGCAAAGGTTTGTTGGTGTTTGGAGAAGAAAACTCTACCAATACACCTGCGTTTTTCTTTTCAAAAGCCGCCTCATTTTTAGTGGCCAACTGAACATTGAAAACATCTGACCAGACAGATTCTGCTAAAACTAAATTCAGAAAACCCTGAACCACATTAAAGCCAGAAATGAGACTAGAATGCTCTTGAAGGTATTCTCCTAAGTTTTTACCAATTTCTACAGGACTTTTCTTGAGTTTTTTAACCAAAGGGAAAACCACAAAAGTATAAGTGCCTTCAAAATCTTTCCTAGTAGGCTGTAAGATCACTTCACTTTCTTCAGCAAAAAGCGACTTTAAAGCGTTAGAAATATCATTTTGAAGCTGTAGTTCAATGTTCATCATACGTGTTTTAGAAAATGAATGGCAAAATTAGAACTTTTAGGGAGAGAATTCTAGGCTGGGTGTTTTAAGACTGATATTTTTGCAGCTTTTTAATTACTAATAGCACAATCATGAAACATCTAATTAACTACATCTACCTCGTTTTATTCATAACATTTTTATTTTCGTGCGGTAAAACTCCAGCAGAAGTAAGTCCTTCCACACATTATTCGGTACAGACATTAACAGGTTTTGTCAATATTAACGGCTTTGAGCCTACAGATATAAGGTCGATGGTTTTTGATTCAAAAGATAATCTGTATTTCACAATAGATGCTTCTGATAGGGTATTCAAAATGTCAACAGATGGTAGTATAACCGTACTCCCAAAGTCTTCAGATGAAATTTTTAAGTATGACAGCCCGAATCGTCTTTTCATAGGTGCTAATGACGAGCTGTGTATTGTTGGGCTTTTTCAGAAAGCGGATGTACTCTATTTTTCTTATAAAGAGGGTGGAGAAATCAAAGCGATTCCAAATCCTTTAAACCAAGAGAGCGATTTCTATTCCAATATTAATTTTCTTACCGGCGATGCCTCAGGCAATAATATATTGGGATATGCTTCTGAGGTTTACAGGCAAGATGGAGAAAACTGGGTTAAGATTGCTGAAGCGGTGGAGCTTGATGGCGTGCAGCTAGAAGGTAATATTTTTGCATCTGGAGGAGGCAGGAGTTACTATAAATTATCAGGCTTTGAAGGGATTTTTAATGATGCGGTTTTGGCCTATTTAGATAAAGACTTTCAGAAACATTATGTTCAGTCGGAGAATTTTAGTTTCGGAGATGAAACCACATCTAACTTTGGAGATGGTCTTATTCCTAATGCATTTGTGGGCAACGTAAGTTTGTTGGCATCAGACCCTCAGGGCAACCTTTACTTCTTAGACCAGTTTAAATTAACAGGAAGAATTAGACTTCGAAGCCTTTCTTTAGATGGCCAGGTGACTACGCTAGCAGGAGGAATATTAGCCGATTGCAATACAGATGGAGTGGGGCCAGATGCTTCTTTTGAATATCCTTCTGCCATGGCTGTGAATAGCAAAGGCGATATTTATATAGGTACGCCAGATGGTTTAAGGCTAGCGACGGTGAGCAGTTCAAATTAAAAATAGGCACTGCTGTGCTTCAAAAGAGACTATACGTCATATAATTTGCCCAAATAGAGGTACTTATATTTTTTTTGTAGTGATAGACACCATACATTTCATAATTTTGGTTAGTAAATTATAATAAATAAAGAATGCTGCAATCAATGACGGGCTTCGGCTCGGCCGCTATAGAGAACGATAAACTTGCTGTATCTGCAGAAGTTAAAACGCTAAATTCAAAGTTCACCGATATTTTTTGTAGAATGCCCAGAGCCTATTCCGATAAGGAAGTGGAATTGAGGAATTTGCTTACTACTGAGCTTCAAAGAGGTAAAATTGAGCTTTCTCTTAATGTGGTGCCTAAAGACGAAAGCGTGGCAGGTACTACCGTAAACAGAGTACTGGTAAAGGCTTATTTTAAAGATTTAATGAGCACTGCCAATGAACTTGGCTTTGAGGCCACCCCAACGGAAGTGTTAAGAATGGCCACGATGATGCCTAATGCTTATAATGCCAATGGCGTAAAGGAAGAGGCTGCAGAAGAGGAGTGGAGTATGATTTTGGAAACCGTTAAGGCTGCCATCATTAAATGCCAAGAGTTTAGAGCCCAAGAAGGAAATGTAACAGCGGAGAAGTTTAAGGAGTATATTGCTAATATTAGCAGCTGTCTAGATCAGGTAGCGGAGCAAGACCCTACTAGAATTCCTGTCATAAGAGAACGGATTGAAAAAGCTATTTCTGAATTGGTGCAAAATGAGAATTTCAACCAAGATAGGTTTGAACAAGAGCTGGTATATTATGTAGAGAAATACGACATTTCTGAAGAGAAGGTAAGACTAGGTAACCACTTGACTTATTTTGTTGCAGAATTAGAAAAGGGCACCAACGGTAAGCGTCTTAACTTTATTTCTCAAGAAATAGGAAGAGAAATTAACACGATTGGTTCTAAGGCAAACGATGCTGTCATTCAAAGATTAGTAGTTCAAATGAAAGATGAACTGGAGAAGATTAAAGAGCAGACTTTGAATATTGTTTAATAGTAAAAGATATTTAGTTTTAAAAAGAGCCATCAATTCTTAAAAGCTCTGGTGTAATGGAATTTGAACAAATACTTCAATTTTTGCCACCCCTTATGTTGGGGATAGCCCTCAGTGCCGCTTCTGGATTCAGGGTATTCATGCCTCTTTTAGTTGGTAATTTAGCCGGTAAATTTGGGGTATATGAGTTGGCCGATAATATGTCTTGGATGGCTGATACACCCACTACCATAGTTTTGGCTATAGCTGCCGTTTTTGAGCTAGCAGCATATTATATACCGGTGGTAGATAATCTTTTAGATAGTTTAGCCATGCCTGCCGCTGTGGTGGCGGGTACGGTTTTAACTTCTTCTTTTTTAAGAGTAGAAGACCCAATGCTACAGTGGGGTTTAAGCTTAGTAGCTGGTGGTGGTGTGGCAGGAACCATTCAGGCGGGCACTTCATTATTAAGGTTGGGCAGTACCAAGTTTACGGGCGGTTTAGGAAATAACATTTTAGCAAGTGTAGAAAACGGCCTGTCCGTTATTTTGTCAATTTTGGCTCTGGCACTTCCCCTTTTTATAGGAGCCATAGTGCTCTATTTTGTGATCTGGATTTGGCGAAAGCTCATTAATCAAAGACGCAAGAAGGTCACTAGATAGGTTATTTGTACGATTTCTTGTTACTTATTCAAAATTTGAGGTCTTAAAGTAAACAAACCTTAAATTTTTAACATGAAGAAAATAACAATTCTACTCGCTTTTATCGTATTCATAAATTTAGAAGATCTACAAGCTCAATCTTTTGATTTAGGTGTTTTAGATAATGCCATGAGCATGATAAATAGTGGAGATAATAAGAAGGTAGCTGGTATTTTAAGCGATGCCACTTTAAGTCTTAAAGACGAAGCTAAAAAATCAAATGGAGACTTTGCTACTAAGCTTTTAGGCCAAGCTACAGCTTTAGGAGGATTAATCCCGTCTATTAGAAATGGAAATGCGGATATGAATCTAATTCAAAAAGTGATAAGTACAATAAAAACCTTAGTGGCTGCACAGCGACTTAAGAATCTTCTGGGAGGGAGCCTTCTGGGTAAGGGTTCTCAAGTAGGCAGTAATGTCAATATTTTACAGACTGGTTTGGGTGCATTAGGCTCAGGAGCATCGGTGAGCAAGCTATCTAAAATGCTGGATGTAGTCCGTAGTAAAAGTGATAATTTAGATAAAACAGGCATGGCTGCTAATATGGCTCAAAAGGTTATTGGAAAGAAATTGGGGTCTTCCTTAAATCTATTAAATGGATTATTATAACGTTTATAAATAGTCTTTTTAAAGCCTTCATGCGAAAGTATGGAGGTTTTTTGTGGGCTAGAAGCCATACCTTTAACTGTCTATTCTATTATCCTTCACCACTAAGAAGAAATCATTGTCCAATTCCAGATATCCGTAATCGTATACAAAGTAATAGGTACTGCCTTTTTTGGTGGTTCTTAACGAGGTAATTAGGTTAAAATCAAAGCCTTTATCCATAAGTGAGTTTCTAGTGGTCTTGGCTTTATCTTCAGGGCATATTTTCTCTAAAATTCTTCGGTTTTTCCTAAGGGCATTATTGGTGTTTCTTACCAGGTTTACCTTGTCAGAGTTTTGTTGGTTGTTATAAGAATTTCTACATAAGTCAGAGCAAAATTTCTTGTCTATTCTGCCAGAGAAAGGTGTTTCACAAACTAAGCATTTTTGATTCATGTTTTTAAAACGTTTGGTAAATTTCCATGTTTACAAGTCTCATTCTTCCCTTTTCACGTTCCTTAATCCGGTAGACTACGGGATTCATTGTTAGAGGGCGTTCACAAAGGCTCCAGGCACTACCTTAAATCCTTCAAAGTGTAAACTTCAAGTTGCTTTAATTCTATTATGAATTTCTTGGCTTTCTTATACACATTAGCCTGAAATTTCTCTGTAACAACCGAATCTACATAAGGTGACATTGCACTTAACTGTACATCGACAACATCATTAGACGTTATTTTTTTCTTGGTCAAATGAACTCTGTTAAATTGTGAATACTCCATCATACGTGCAGCTGGAAATCTTATGAAGTCAGAGCCGATATTTATACTGATACCTCGCAACTCTAAATCCCTCCTAATTGTTGCTTCTTCCTGTATTCGATAAAACTTTTCATTAATCATATCCAATGGATAACCCTTTTTTGTAAGCATTTCTATAGTATCATCTCTTTGCTTATTCCATGTATCGGCGAATCCTTTAAGTTGGTTTAATTCTTTTTGTATGTTCTTTCGAATTCCATCATTCTCAAACATTCCATTAAGAAATCCTCTGAAATTGTAGCTTATCTCCTTTCCTTCTGAGCTAAATGCATTAGCAATACTATTATCAATCTTAAAATCCAAACCAGTTTTATAACATTCAGCTTCTTTCTTCAGTATTAAGCTATACGGAAAAAACATTAGAGCTGGCAGCTGGCAAAAGAACTCAATAAACCTCTCAAAGATATCCTGATATGGCCTTAGCTCTAATACATTATATATCGAAAAACAGAATGCATACTTCTCTTCAGATAAAACGAACTTCTTGAAGAGACGCTTCTTATACTCCTCATTATCCATACAGACTTCTCTAAGCACATTAGTATCTAAAGCAATTAACTTATAATTATTCTTGCCAATTAGCATATGCTCTCCAAACATAGTTGTCAATGTCCGTACTCTAAAATGTGGATTTACGCACTCGTCGTTATAAATTGTTGTATTTCAGTTAAATATAATAAACTAATCCGACAACAAACGCTTACAAATGTTTTTATCCGAATACAAGTGTTTAAATACCGACTAACGCTTGACAGCCAGTTCACCTTTGTATCGTCGATTTGAAACAAAGACTTATCGGCATCATAATCAAACATTCATTTAAATATAACAGTATCAATTATGAACACAGTAAAATTAATTGGAAACGCAGGTGGAAAAGTAGAAATCTTAAAATTTGATAAGTCAAAGAAGGCCAGTTTTAGCTTGGCTACCAACGAAAGATTCATGCAGAATAACGAGGAGAAGACCATAACAAGCTGGCACAATATCATAGCCTGGGGCAAAACGGCGGAACAATGTGAGGCCTTGATCGCCAAAGGGAAGTTTGTAAAAGTAGAGGGTAAGTTGGTCTACAGAAACTACATGAACAAAGACCATCAAAAAGTTTATGTAACGGAGATTCAAGCCTATAAAGTGGAAGAGGTTGTTTCTGAGAAAAGCCAAGCATAAGCGACACCATCCCACTCAGGCTAGGATTTGGACCAATTCAAACATATAGATGGAGCGGTTCGCCGTCCCGTGTTACAAGAATGTTGGGCTTAGAAGAGCTAGGTAACCGAAAGCCCTTCCGATAGCTATCAGAAATGAATGGTCACCATGAACAGCACAATACGAGTCTCGTAAGAAGGCCGCAATGGAATTGTGATGTGAGAGCATCATGTTCCATTGATGGGTTGGGTATGCTGTCTTCAAGTCGCAGGTAGGTGGTCTTTTATCGCTAGTCAACTTTGTTTAATAAGGAAAGTCTTAATTGAATTTATTGTTGTCCCACCCGCTCCCTTAAATCGGTAAATTTCACAAAAAGTATATGCTGAATTGTCGGCCGTTATAATTTGTCCGCTTACGGAGGCGTCAGGTCCATGGGTAATGATGGTGTCAATGTTAAGTTCTTTAGTTTGCCAAAGCTTGTGTTCAACAATAGCTTTATAATAGTTTTCTTTTCCTGTCACTTGGTAAAGCCCAACAATTTCCCAAGTTATGCTGTCCTGAATATTTTGTGTGATAAAATCACTGTCGCCATTTGCTAGAGCAATATTCAGGGCTTTTAAAAACAGTTTTCTCGGAGCATTTCCACAGTCGGGTGCTACGTTAATTTTTGCCATTTGTCAAAATAAATTCAATTGTCATTTTACTTGTTGGGTCGTCTGTTATGCTAACCAACACCGTTACCTGCTAGGCTTTTACTTATGCTGGGTTAATTGTGGAATAAAATTCGTCCCATTGTAATATTTCGTATCCTTTACCTTCATTAAAAATATTTTTTGCCATTGATTGCCCAAGAACACTCACCGAAATTCCACGGTATTTTCGCAAACTTCCGATAAAAAAGGGTTTTAAAAGTGGCCAAACTTTCAAGGTAATGGCTTGAGCAATACCGTACCTATTGGTTGGAGTTAGAATCATGGAAGGCTGAAAAATACTTAACCTGTCAAAATTTAGTGCTTTTAGCTCATCTACCAGTTCGCCTTTTGTTCTTAAATAAAAGGATTTTGATTTTGGATTTATGCCAACAGAAGCTAATAGTTCAAAATGCTGAATGCCCGCTTTTTTACATTCTTCGGCAAAATTTAATACGGCTGTTTTATCAATTTTTATAAATTCTTCTTTACTCATTTTTGAAGGTTCGCCAACACCTAAAGTACATATAGCTGCAGTATGACCAGGTAAATAATGCTGGTAAGAACTGGTATCAGTTACGCTAATTTTGTGCTGTTGAACAAAATCAATATTTATATTTGGAATGGGGTTTCTACCAAGTAATGTCAACTGACGAATGTTCTTTACTTGAAGTAAGGCTTGTAAGCTTGCTGTGCCAACCGCACCACTTGCTCCCAGCATTACTATCGATATTTGATTGGATTTTGAAGTCATAGCTTTTTTATTTGTTTGATATTATTTTTGTTGTCAAATCTTTGTCTGTTGTTCTTTCAGCCATGTAGGTAGCGATTGGGCTTTTTAGGTAGTGTGATTTAATAGCTGAGCCGCTCGTCTTTGATTCCTTTAGGTTTTTAAATAAATGTGCCACACTTAGGCAAGCTCATTACGGGTTTCAAAGATTTGTCGATGTTTCAAATGCTGATAAACTTTCAAATTTCACATCCGCCAGTATTACTTCAAGCCTCGTATTATAAATCTGTTTTAGTATCGTTGAACTTGAAACCTTTCTCGTCGAAATTGCTGCCCTTATTGTGGTTTTATAAATATTTTCTTGCTGCATTTAAATCTAGAATAGCTCTTTTGTAGCGATTTTAATGTCATTAGTTAATTTTACTCTCCAGATTTATATAAATTAAAATCATTGTTCACAACAAAAGTTTTGTTCAATTTATCATGCCACCCTTGTCTGTTTTTATCAAATAAAATCCAAAGAAATCCAAAGAATACAACCAAGTACGATAAAATCTTACTTGCATTTCTCTTTATTGATTTCCCTAATGTCATTCGATTTCCGCTTTCATCTATAACTTTTATCCCGACTGCGTATTTTCCAAAAGTTCCCTGCAACTTTGAAGACTCCATTGCAACACAATAAATAACCCAAATGAAAAATGATATATCCCTAATCCAATTCCGTTCTCTTAAAAACTTTATTCTTGGTTCAACATTGGCTCCTCGGTTTAAATATTCACTTAATGTTTTATCGAAATCAAAAAACATGTAAAAGACTCCAAAAACTATAAGAACAATAGGAATTATATCAATTAAATATGCAGATAATCTTTTTCCTTTTTCTGCTAAAATTTGCTGTATCCCCATTTTTAATTATTTTTTTCAACTGATTTATAAAATGTGGTTCTACTCATGATGTTTTGTAAGGTGCTGTATTTCAGTTGTATATAAAGAATCAAAATTCGACAACAAACGCTTACAAATGCTTTTATTCGAATACAAGTGTTTAAATACCGACTAACGCTTGACAGCCATCGCACCTTTGTATCGTCGATTTGAAACAAAGACTTATCGGCATCATAATCAAACATTCATTTAAATATAACAGTATCAATTATGAACACAGTAAAGTTAATTGGAAACGCAGGTGGAAATGTAGAAATCTTAAAATTTGATAAGTCAAAGAAGGCAAGTTTTAGCTTGGCTACCAACGAAAGGTTCATGCAAAATAACGAGGAGAAGACCATAACCAGCTGGCACAACATTATAGCCTGGGGCAAAACGGCGGAACAATGTGAGGCCTTGATCGCCAAAGGAAAATTTGTAAAAGTAGAGGGTAAGTTGGTCTACAGAAACTACATGAACAAAGACAATCAAAAAGTTTATGTGACCGAGATTCAAGCCTACAAAGTGGAAGAGGTTATTTCTGAGAAAAGGCAAGCATAAGCAGGATGAAAATTAGTAAAGAATATTGGGCTTCGAAGGTGGTGAATGCTGCTTTCGAAGTTCATAAAAATATGGGTCCTGGTTTGTTGGAGTCGGTCTATGAAACCTGTATGTTGAAAGAGTTTGAGCTTCAGAATATTCCCGTTTATGCTCAAGTACCAGTGCCAATCATATATAAAGGACAAACATTGGATAAGGAATATAGAATTGATTTGTTGGTAGGAGGGGAGATCCTGGTAGAATTAAAAGCCATTGAATATGTGATGCCAGTTCATCATGCTCAATTACTGTCTTATTTAAAACTGTTGGACAAGCAGATCGGTTTCTTAATAAATTTTAATGTGCCTTTAATTAAAAATGGAATAAAGCGGTTTGTGAATAATTATGAGGGCGTTTAGTTTCATAGCGGTGCAGACTTTTCACCGTGAGGATTTTTAAGGACCAGTGAAAGCATACGCCAAGGCATGAAGGAAGAAAACATATAGCGTCCTGGCGTCTTAGCGGTTGTGTCTTTTTCTCCACGAAAATGTACAAGTAGAAAACAAACTTAGCGTCCTAGCGTTGAGCTTTCTTTACCATGAAAATATCCAGACTTATAACAAACTTAGCGTCCTAGCGACTTAGCGGTTGTCTTTTTCTCCACGAAAATGTACAAGTAGAAAACAAACTTAGCGTCCTAGCGACTTAGCGGTTAGCTTTCTTTACCATGAAAATATCCAGACTCAGAACAAACTTAGCGTCCTAGCGACTCAGCGGTTGTCTTTTTCTCCATGAAACTTTCCAGTTAGAAAGTAAACTTAGCAGTTGTCATTTTTACCATAAAGAACCTATTCCACCAAAGCCCCACTTAACCTAAGCAATTCCAGTTCTGATACACGTTCGTTATATTGAGCATTGACAAGTCTGTTTAACGAATCATCAAACCTTCTTTGGGCATCATTTAATTCTAAAATAGTGCTACTTCCAAGTTTAAATTTCTCTAATGAAATGGTCAAATTTTCTTGAGCCACATCTTTATTCTCATTTTCAAGTGTCAATAATTCACGGTCAGTCTGAAATTGATAATAAGCAGCAGAAATGTCAGATTCCAACTGGTTTAATAAACCCTCCTTTTGTTTAGAGATGATGTCTGTGTTTATTTTAGAAAGCTGAATGTTTCTTTGAGTCACTTGACCATTAAATATCGTCCAAGAGGCCGATATTCCTGTGTTTAAACCTAAACTTTGGTTAAGAGCTAAAAAGCCCGCATTGTTTTTACTTAGGGCGTATCCAAAAGAGGAGTTAAGGGCTATTCGTGGCTTTCTGAAAGACTCCATCTCCCTTTGGTCTAGCATACTTATTTCCATGGCTTTATTCAGCACTATAAGATCTTGATTTGAGGTTTTTGCGGTTTGAAGAATCTCTGCCAAGGTATATTGCGTGTTCATCACATCCACTTCCGCTATATCGAATACCCTATCGGCTTCAGCCCCTAAGATATTATTGAGCCTAATTTTGGCATTTTTAAGTTCGTTTTTAGCATTAACCAAGCTTGACTGCTGGGTGTTGAGGTCGGCTTTTGACTGTAAAAAATCCAGTTTGGAACCTCGGCCTATCTGCCACCTTTCTTCGGTTATTTTTAGTCTTTCATTATAGTAACCAATAATAGTGGTTAAGTATTCTACAGATTTCTTCTGACGCAGTATTTCATAATAAGTCTGCATCACATTGGCTACGGCATTTTGCACCACCAGCTTTTTTTCTAAAATACTTTGCTGGCCTTGATACTGAAGTTTGTCATAAAGCACTTGCATTCTTCTGCCATCATAAAGGGTCCAATTAAGAGCTAGGTTGGTAGAAGGGGCGAAGGATTGACCAAATCTGTTGATTTTTCTATCATCCAGAAAAACTTGGTTCACTTGACTAAAGTTGGTGGTGATGCCTGTGTTCCAATTTATAATGGGTGTCATACCCGCATTCCCTTTGTAAATCTGGTTTTCGGCTGCGTCTACTTGCTTTTGGGCTATTTGAATATTAAAATTCCCTGTTAACGCCTCCGAGATAGCATTTTCTAAAGTGATAACATTCTGAGAAAATACGGAATGAGAGCAGACAAAGAATACGATAAATACCTTTGAAACGAAATTGAACTTCTGAAAAATCTTATTTTTTGTATACATGCGGCTTTCTTAAAGCTTTGCTGTTAGATATATTTTTTGAAAAAGAAATGATTTAAGCGAACTCTACAGTCATCTCTTCTATTTCTTTCTGACGTTGGAAATCCTTCTTTTTGCTCAAGTATAAATACATGGCAGGAATAACATAAAGCGTCAGCATTAATGAAAGCATTAAACCTCCAATAACCACGATACCCATGGCTCTTCGGCTTTCTCCGGCCGAACCCAAAGCTAAGGCAATAGGCAGGGCACCAAAAACAGTAGCTAGGGTGGTCATTAAAATAGGTCTGAATCTGGCACTAGACGCTTGAATAACGGCTTCCGACTTTGAAAATCCCTGTTCTCTCAATTGATTGGCAAATTCTACAATAAGAATTCCGTTTTTGGTGACAAGACCAATCAACATAATAATACCTATTTGGCTAAAAATATTAAGTGTTTGGTCAAATAGCCATAGGGATATCACAGCACCCGCAATGGCCAAAGGTACCGTTAGCATGATGATAAACGGGTCAATAAAACTCTCAAATTGAGCGGAAAGAATGAGGTAGACCAATACCAATGCTAGAATGAAAGAAAAGAGGGTATTACTAGAGCTTTCCTGAAAATCTCTGGAAGAGCCAGCTAAAGAAGTAAGAATGGCTTCGTCCCCTATGTTGTCTCTAATTCTGTCCATTGCGGCTATGCCATCGGCTATGGTTTTTCCTGGGGCCAAGCCTGCGGAAATGGTGGCAGACATATACCTGTCATAATGATAGAGCTGAGGAGGGCTACTTTGTTCTTCGGTTTTTACAATATTGTCGAGCTGAATGAGATCCCCTTGTGCATTTTTTACATACATGCTGCGGAGGTCAATAGGTTCGTTTCTATTGCTTCTGTCAAACTGGCCAATCACTTGGTATTGCCTTCCGTTCATGTTGAAATAACTAAAACGCTGCCCTGCAAAGGCCAACTGCATACTTTGTGCCACATCAGCCACTGCCACGTTCATACTTTTCGCTTTTTCTCTGTCGATAGTAATAGAAAGTTCAGGTTTACTAAACTTTAAATCTTGATCTACAATAGTGAAAGTAGGGTCGTTTTGGACGGCTTCCGCAAAAGCAGGTAAATACTCTCTCAGCTTTTCAAAGCCAGGAGCCTGAATGACGTACTGAACTGGTAAGCCCCCTCTTTTATTTAATGCGATAGTCTGTCTTTCACTCACAAATGCTTTTGCATCTGGAATGGACTTAAGTTGGGAGTTTAAATAATCTGCCCATTCAGATTGTGATTTTTTTCGTTCGTTTTTAGGCTTTAGTTTTACAGCACCAAAACCAGAATTGGCCGCACCAGAACCAGAAAATCCTGGAGAGGTAACACTTAAGATTCCGGTTATCTCGGGAATAGAATCCATAACACGCTGAGAAACTTTCTGCATAAAGTTATCCATGTATTCAAAAGAAGAACCTTCGGGACCCGTCATTCTTAAGCTTAAATCGCTGCGGTCGTCTAATGGAGCTAGCTCCGAGTCAAGATTACTTCCGAAATAATACGTTAAACCAAAAGTAGAAAGAAGAATTAAAACCGCTACCACTTTTTTATTAAGAAAGTTGGTAAGGCTGTTTTTATAATTAAGCTCCATTTTACTATAGAAAGGCTCTGTCATAGTCCAGAACTTTGTTTTCTTAATCACCTTTCTGTTCATGTAGGCATTAAGAATTGGTGTCAATGTAAGAGACACAAAGGCTGAAATCATTACGGCAGAAGCCAATACGATGCCGAATTCTTGGAAAAGTTTACCTACGAAACCCTCCATGAAAATAACGGGTAAGAATACTGCTGCCAATGTTATGGAGGTGGACAAAACCGCAAATAGAATTTCGTTGGATCCTTTTATGGCTGCTTCCACGGGTCTCATACCCGCTTCTATTTTCTTGTAAATATTTTCCGTGACTACTATACCGTCATCCACCACCAAACCAGTGGCTAGCACTATGGCCAGAAGTGTGAGCACATTGATAGAAAATCCAAAAATCCACATAATAAAGAAGGTTCCTACCAGAGAAACTGGAATATCAATCAACGGTCTTATGGCCACTATCCAGTCTCTAAAGAAAAGGAAGATGATGACCACCACTAGACATATGGCTATTAATATAGTCTCTGCTACTTCTTCGACAGATTGTTTCACAAAAACGGTGTTATCCATAATTGTTTCCATAGAATAATCATCTGGAAGCATGGCTTTAACTTGGTCGGCTCTTTTATGGGCTTCTTCTGAAATACTCAGGTAGTTGGAGCCTGGCTGTGGAGTAATGGCAATTCCTACCATGGGTACGCCATTCCATCTTAAAAGAGTTTCAGGGTTTTCAGGTCCTAACTCTGCAAAGCCAATGTCTTTAAAACGAATAATTTGTTGCCCTTGATTTCTGACAATCATGTTGTTGAAATCTTCTTCATTGGTAAACTTCCCGATGGTCTTCACCACCAGTTCCGTATTGTTTCCTTGAAGTTTTCCAGAAGGTAATTCTACGTTTTCTCTATCCAGAGCTGTTTTTACATCTTGAGTGGTGACGCCTTGAGAAGCCATTTTATCTGGGTTCATCCAGAGCCTCATGGCATACCTTTTAAAACCCCAAATTCTTACGGAGCTTACACCCTCAATCGTTTCAAACCTTGGAGAAATGACATTTTCTGCATAATCAGAAATCTCCAGCATGTCTCTTTTATCGCTTTGTAGCGTGAAAGAAAGGATAGTTTCCGAGTCAGCATCCGCCTTACTTACGTTAGGCAAACCGTCAATGTCGTTTGGTAGCTGCCTAACCGCCTGAGAAACTTTGTCTCTCACATCGTTGGCGGCACGTTCCATGTCGTGACCAAGTTTAAACTCTATGGTAATTCTACTAGAGCCTTGATTACTTGAAGAACTTACGGAACGTATACCTTCTACACTATTTAGAGCTTTTTCTAAAGGTTCCGTGATCTGTGATTCTATAATATCGGCATTAGCACCAGGGTAGCTGGTGCTGACCGTTACTACAGGAGGATCCACAGATGGGTATTCTCTAACACCCAGATACTGAAAACTAACTATTCCAAAGAGAAGAATCAGAAGATTCATCACAATGGCCAAGACGGGTCTTTTTATGGAGAGCGTTGATATCGACATATTAATTCTAGTTAGAAGTTACTACTGTACCAGCTTTTAACGTCTGGAGAGCTGTGGTAATAAGGGAGTCTCCTTCGCTTAACCCACTCAATACCTGAACCATTTTCTCATTTCTTAGTCCGGTTACAATAATGACTTCTTCTACCTTTCCATTTCTTTTAAGGTAAACTTTCTTACCCTCTAACACAGGAATTATGGTTTCAGAAGGAATCATTAATGAGCGTTCTTGGCCTAAGTTCAATTTTACTTTAACAAACATACCAGGCAATAATTTGCCGCTGGAGTTATTCGTCATACCTCTTATCTTCAACGTTCTTAAGGTTTCGTCTATTTTTGGGTCTACTGCCAATATTTTGGAGTTGAATTCTTCCACGGTACCATCAATAGAAAATGAAACGACCTGTCCTACTTTTACTTTGGTCAGATATTTCTCTGGAATGGAAAAGTCTATCTTTAAAGGATTGGTTTGAACCAAAGTGGCTATCAATGTATTAGGCGTAACATAAGCTCCTACAGAAATATTTTTCAAACCTATTCTACCAGAAAAAGGTGCTTTGACTTCCGTTTTAGCAAGTTCTACTTCTAGTAGTTCTTTGTCTGCTTTTAAAGTGCTTACTCTACTGGCGGAAATTTCATATTCTTCTTTACTGATGGCTTCTATTAAAAGTAGTTTTTTCTGACGAGCTTCAATTTGGTTTGCAAGTTGTTCTTCAATCGCCACTTTCTTCAGTTGAGCACGAATGTCGTCATCTTTAATTTTTGCAATTAAGGCACCCTTCTGAACATATGAACCTTCACGGAGATTTAATTGAACCAATCTTCCAGAGGTTTCACTTCTTAGTTCTACTTCCTCATTGGGAGCGAGTGTTCCAGAGGAATAAACCAGTTGATCGGAATTGTCAATTGAAACCGGAATCGTACTTACAAATGTGGCATTGGGCCCTTTTCCAGCACCGGAAGCGGCTGGAGAAGCATCTGAGTCATTCCAGAAAAATATTTTTCCTATAACCAACAGTGCCAAAAGCACACCAACAATTATCAAGGGTTTCATATAAATGGAGTGTTATTCTATATTATAGTGATTATTAATTTTGCCAAATTAACTCCTTTGAATAGTACAGGATACTTTATATGGATGGAGCTAAGTAATGAATAGACCAAAGGATTGTTTGTATATACTTCTGTGGATATACCCTTTTCACCGCCATTTTTACATTTTTTTCCTATTATTTGTGGCTTCTTTTTGAAAGCTTTGTACTTTTGTGGCACTAATTTAAAAAAGCAAAAAGGCATGTTTAATTATCAGTTTCCTACTTGGTTACCAATATTGTTTTTCGTTCTTCTATTATCAGGTGCTTTCGTTGTTGGAAAGTGGTTGGTTAAGAACGATAGAAAGTACAAGGGTTTTTAAAAAATTCCTTCTTCTAAGTGTAGGATATTCTTATTAGGTAGTTTCTTTTGAAACACCCTAGTTAAAATGTGGCTACGGCTACCATTTGAACATGCTATAATTAGTGTGTCAAAATTTGCAAGTTCCTTTAAATGTTCATTGATTAAATGAGCGGGAATGTTTATACCTCCTATATTAAAGTCTAGAAATTCTGAGGTTTCTCTTACATCCACTATTGTGGCGTTTTCGTTCTTCAAAATCTCAAACATTTCTTTCTGGTTAATCTGCTGCATATTATTTAAAGTGCGTTTTCGTTTGCAAAGCTATAAAAACCGGAATCGGTGTAAATGATATGGTCGGCAATTAGCATATCTAATAGCTCAGCAGCAAGTTTCATTTTTTTAGTAAGCTGAATGTCTGGCTGGCTAGGTCGGGCCCTACCAGACGGATGATTATGAATAAGCACAATGCTACTAGCTAGATTTTCAACAGCGATTTTAAAGACAATTTTAGGGTCTGCTAAAACAGATGCAACACCGCCCTGTCCAATCTTATAGTGTTTTATGGGTCTTCTGACTTGGTCTAAAAGTAAAATCCAAAACTCTTCGTGTAATAAATCAGATAAAATGGGTTTGAAGAACTCGTAGGCTTTCTGTGGAGAGTCTACTTTCTGGATCTTCTCTGTATTTTCTATTTTTCGTCTTCTACCTAACTCTAAGGCTGAAACTATTGAAATGGCTTTAGCTTCCCCTATGCCTTTGAAATTCATCAGCTCTGGTATGGAGGCTTTGGCTAATTTGTTGATATCGTTTTGGAAAAAATCTAAAATCTCCCTGGCCAGTTCTACGGCAGATTTTTCTCGACTACCAGAGCCTATAAGAATGGCTATGATTTCAGAATTTGAAAGAGCACTTCTTCCTTTGAGTAGTAGTTTTTCTCTAGGTCTGTCTTCTTCAGCCCATTGAGAGATAGCGGGTTTGTGTGTGTATTGCATTTTGAAATATACACCGTTTTATTCCAAAACAAAAAAGCCACCCTCATAGAGAGCGACTTAAGATATCTTTTTCACCGGAGCTTTGGCTTATGCAGCTAAACCGTTTACTAACTTAGTCAATGAAGACTTGATGTTAGCAGCTTTGTTTTTGTGAATTACGTTCTTACGAGCTAATTTATCAAGCATTGCAGAAACAGCTTTCAACTGCTCAGTAGCTTCTACTGCATCCGTAGCCGCACGTAATTTTCTTACTGCAGTACGCGTAGTTTTGTGCTGATATTTATTTCTTAAAGTCTTAGCTTCGTTAGACCTGATTCTTTTTAATGCTGACTTATGATTTGCCATTTATATAAAATATTTACGATTCGTCTTCTTTCGGGGTGCAAAGATAAAAAGAAAGAAAATAATTTGCTAATCTATCTTGTAAAAAAGTGAAAGTTTAATAAAATAATTCATTTGATTACCGTCAAATACTTTAAAATGACTAAAATTAGTACTCATCTAAGCTTTTTGTCCATTGGTAAGAAAAAATAAATTCTTTATTACTAGTCTTGTTCTTGTCATTTTTACGGTTTGCAGTTCTTTTATTTGGGGTTTTTATGCCCATCAGCAGATAAATAGGTTGGCGGTTTACACCCTGCCAGTAGAGATGCTTGGTTTTTTTAAGAGCAATATAGATTACGTTACAGAGAATGCCGTCAATCCTGATAAACGACGTTACGCAGTTGAAGGAGAAGCTCCTCGTCATTATATTGATTTAGATGTCTATCCTAAGGCCATCCAAGAAGATTTGGCAACTTTGAGTTGGTCTAAAGCCGTAGAAAAGTATTCGGAAGATTCTTTAATGGCTTATGGCGTGGTGCCTTGGCAAGTAATTAGAATGAAGTATCAGTTAACAGAAGCTTTTACCAAAAAGGATGTCAAAAATATTCTTAGGCTTTCTGCTGACGTGGGACATTATATAGCAGATGCACATGTTCCGCTGCATACCACAGAAAATTATAATGGACAAATGACCAATCAAATTGGTATTCATGGTTTTTGGGAGTCCAGGTTACCAGAACTCTTTTCAGGCAAGTATTCCTTTTGGTTGGGACAGGCTTTTTACATTGAAAATGTGCCTAAGCGTATTTGGGGCGTGGTTTTTAGTTCTCATGCTGCCTTAGATTCTGTGTTTGCTTTTGAGAAAGAAGTAACCCTGAAGATGAATGACGATAAGAAGTTTTCTGTAGGAGAGCGGAATGGACAAACGGTACGAGAGTACTCTAAGGACTTTTCCAAGAAATATCACAAGATGCTAGAAGGTCAGGTAGAAAAAAGAATGCGTTCTTCCGTGAAAATGATAGGAGATTTTTGGTTCACCTGCTGGGTAGATGCTGGCCAGCCCAATTTGGATGACCTCGGTGTTTACGATTTTGAAAGTTCTGGTGAAGAAGAGGTGGAGCTTAAAAAAGCATGGCTTCGCCAAATATTAAAAGTGAGAAGAGAGGCTGATGATATTTGATGCTATCTCTTATCCTATACTTATGGGTAGCTCTTTAAACATTACATCTATGTATTTATCGCCATTTTTGTACATTAAACTCAGGTAAGTGTGGGCATTTACATCGGCCGCTATGACACAGTTAAACTCCCATGAGGTGCTAAATGCGTCTTCCTTTTCTGTCTGATAGTAAGTGTACGTATTTCCGTTAAGCACAATAGAGGTTGGTGTATGATTTGAGTTAGTGAAAATATTAATAGCGTCAGTTCCATTAAGGTCTGTGATAACATAAATGAAATTATCTCGTACATCTCCAGGAATTGAATTGCCAACACTTAGATCGAAGTTAAATAATGACATAGGACATCCATTGCTCCCAACACCATGCTCAAAGAACAGAAAATCAAAAGGATAGGAGTTTGCATCAATGAGCAAGTCGGGAAAGACTTCACTTGGCTAATTTACATTTGGAGATTTTGTGATAGAGCCATTTAGGAAATGGTAACTCTGGTATCTCCTGAAAGTGTAAAGTAATAGTTCCAAGGGGTGTTTCATCACTAATAATGACCAATTCTATTTCAAATTCAGTTTTTCTAAGTTTTTAGGTAAAGTAAGTTGAACCCGCTTTATGCATTAGGTAATCTCCCGATAGCTATCGGGACTGTAGTTAAATTGCTTCAAATCAGTACGTAAACCCATTTAAACTCAATCACTATAGCGGTGCTATGCTAATTTCCTTTAATTATCTGATTTATTGTATTTTAACTACTCCCCAACACATAATCCGGGTTGAACCATTTGAAAGCTATGCTCCATAAGCGTTTCCGTTTGATGGAATAAGTGGAATCGGCTTCTATATCTAAGTTTGTTGGGCTACCCATATCCCTAAATGAAACATGATTGGGGCTGTTTTATACACGCAGTGCAATCGGCGAACTTTGAGGGAGAAGTTTTTTGATGTCCTTATTGGTGAATTCTAAATCGGGGGTAACAGTTATTGGGATGTCAATGAGACCCTTTGTGCTAATCTTCTCAACTTTTAATGCTTTTGCTTTTCTGCCTCTTTCTGAAAAATTACCTTCTGAATATTCAAAGGTATAGGAATTGGTAATGGTCGTTTCAGGATTGTCAAAGTCACGAGAAGTTTTGGCCAGCGGAAATTCAAATTGTTCTACTTCTTTTTTTTACTGCTGGTTCGTCTTCTATGAGAATGGGTGTGTTACTGGAGCTTGTTTTTTTACATGAACTGACTAAAAACAGAAAGGGGGAAATTATTAATAAATGCAGTTTAATGTTTTTCATAACGATATAGATGCTTTACTATAAAGTCATTTAGATTAAGGGACAATTTCAATAAAATCAGGATATGTCTATACGTAAAAAGCCTGATCCGCTAAGATCAGGCTTTTTTTGATTCTTTTTTTTGAATTAGTTTTAACCCGCTTTTACAGCTGCTGTCAATTTAGGGAGAACATCAAAAACGTCTCCTACAATACCGTAATCTGCCGCCTTAAAGAAAGGTGCCTCTGGGTCAGTATTGATCACTACAATCACTTTAGAGGAGTTAACGCCAGCTAAGTGCTGAATGGCTCCTGATATTCCACAAGCGATATAAAGATTTGGTGAAACTTTAACGCCTGTTTGTCCTACGTGTTCGTGATGAGGCCTCCAGTCTAGGTCAGACACTGGTTTAGAGCACGCTGTGGTGGCTCCTAAAGCTTCCGCTAGGTCCAATAGTGGTTGCCAGTTTTCCGGCCCTTTCATGCCCCTTCCTCCAGAGACTACTAAATCTGCTTCTGGTAAAGGAACCGTTCCTGTAGCTTTAAGTGTTTCGGTGATTTTTGCACCAAAGGCAGCCTCATTAACATCCGCTTGAAATGCTTCTACCGTTGCAGTGGGATCCGAAACTACAGGAGTGATGGCGTTCTTCTTTAAAGCTAGAACTTTGATGTCTGTGCTTATAGACGTTTCTGCAAAGGCTTTTCCTGTGAAAATACTTCTGGTAACCGTAAAGCCGTTGTCTAGGTTTGGTAAGTCTGTTACATTGCCTACCACGCCTGCCTTAAGTGCCCCCGCAGTTCTTGCCGTTACGGCATCTGCTAAGGAAGACTTTGCTGTAATAATAACCTTAGCACCTGTGCTTTTGGCTGCCGCGATTAGTACTTCAGAATATGCCATAATACTGGCAGATTCTAGTTTACTGTCATCTGCGTGTAATACTTTAGTTGCCCCGTAGTTGCCTAATTTTGCTAATTCAGCTTCCGTGGTGTTTCCTATCGCTATGACCGTATTGGTGCCACCCATCATTTCCGCTACTTTGGCTCCATAATAAACGGCTTCTAAAGAGGTCTTTTTTACTGCTCCATCTGCTAATTCTGCAAATACTAAAATTGACATGATGTTTTTTGTTTAATGTTTGAGACTGGATGTCTGTTTTCCAGCGTTTTAATCTATTTTTTTGTTAAATGCAATCATCATATTCATCAAATAAAATGCTTCTGCTTCCTGTTTAATGAACCGATTTGCATTTATATATTTTCTTCTTTGTGGTAAGCATGTGACTACTTTGACTAATGCATATCCAAGTAATTTAGGAAACCATTCTTATGATTGAAAATTTAAACTTCAATCATCCGATATCTATCACAGGACAAGTTAAATCACCTTAGCTTCCGTTCTTAAAAGCTCAATCAACTTTTCGGCTTCTTCTGCTGGAATCATTTTACAAGCTCCTTTGGCAGGAGGCAATGTATAAGAAGAAACGCTAGTTAAGCTCTCGCCAATCGGCTGAACTACATTAAGTGGTTTCTTTCTGGCGGTCATAATACCTCTCATGCTAGCAATTTTCCATTCCGCTATGGGTTCTTGACATCCTAAAACTAGAGGAAGTGTAGCTTCAATCTTCTCTTTTCCACCTTCTATTTCTCTGGAGATTTTAGCTTTGTTACCATCTATGGTCAATTCCATTACGGGAGATAAAGAAGGAATACCCAAAAGTTCTCCAACGATGCCATGCACCACGCCAGAGTTATAATCTGTCGTTTCTCTTCCCATCATGATCAAGTCGTATCCGGCATCTTTGGCTATATGGGCTATTTGCTCCGCTACAAAGTAAGAGTCTGTAGGTTCAGCATCCACTCTGATGGCGTCGTCTGCTCCAATGGCTAGTGCTTTTCTTATTTGAGGGTCAGAAGATGCGGTGCCTACATTAATGACAGTCAACGTTCCACCACTTTGTTCTTTAAGTTCCACCGCTCTGGCTAGAGCATAATCGTCATAGGGGCCTATTATGTAAGTAACCCCGTTGGTATCAAAGGCGGTATTATCATCTGTAAAACTGATTTTGGAAGTTGTATCAGGAACACTTGAAATACAAACGAGTATTTTCATGCTTATTAAAATTTGTTAAATTGAAATATAGATATTTGAATCAAAAGATTCAAAATTGTTATGCATGCATAACATTACAAATGTAACGAGCCCATTAAGAGAATGCAAGAAGACCGTTTGAAATTATTATTGGAATTTTTAGAAGCAGATCCTGAGGATCCATTTAATAGGTATGCTGTAGCTATGGAGCTATTAAAAGGAGATTTGAAAAGAGCAAAAAGCCATTTAGAGCGTCTGGTGAAGGAGTTTCCAGATTACCTGCCGACTTATTATCAGTTGGCAAAAATCTACTTTGATAGTGACGATTTAGAAGAAGCAGAGCAAATATATTTAGGAGGCATTGCTTTAGCGAAATCTCAAAATAACGGGAAGATTCAAAGGGAATTGGAAGGAGCTTATGAGATGCTGAAGGATGAAATGGAGGAATGGTAGCTTCGAGTGCTTCAGCCACTATCGGGTGCCTCAGTCACCTTTGAAAGTCTCAGCTAAGGTCGAGTGTTGTTTTAAATGATGTTTAGTGTAAAATAAGTTATAGTGATGTATAAAAAGTTAAAAGTGAATACCAGTGGAAATGGAGCGTCAAGGATTTTGATGATTTATACTGGAGGGACCTTAGGTATGGTTTATGATAAGCAGAAGAAAACCTTAGTGCCTTTTGATTTTGATGAAATTCAAAAAAACATTCCTGAGCTAGAGCGTTTTGAGTCTGAATTAACCATTATCCCTTTAGAGCCACCTATTGATTCGTCTAACATGAGCCCTGCCATCTGGCTGGAGTTGGCAAAAATGATTGAGGATAATTATCATGAATATGATGGTTTCGTTATACTACATGGAACCGATACTATGGCTCATACCGCGTCCGCTTTGAGTTTTTTGTTTGAGAACTTGGCAAAGCCAATCATTTTAACGGGAGCTCAGCTTCCCATAGGCGTGGCCAGAACAGATGCTAGGGAGAATATGATGACGGCTTTAGAACTAGCGGCAGACAAAGTGGATGGTGAAACTATTTTATTCGATGTCTGCATTTATTTCAATGGAAGGTTACTGAGAGGAAACAGGGCTAAAAAATATGAAAGTTCCCAGTTTGATGCCTTTCAGTCGGAAAACTATCCAATGCTGGCAGAAGTGGGTATTTATTGTGTTTATAACAGACCTTATATGATGCCAAAGCCGGAGAGGGAATTTACTTGTTATGCCCATTTAAACACTAATGTTTTGATTTTAAAACTCTTTCCTGGGCTTTCAAATTTATTTGTAAAACACTTGTTGGCCACGGAAAATTTAGAGGCTGTAGTTCTAGAGACTTTTGGTTCTGGAAATGCGTCGTCTGATCCTGAATTTTTAGGAATTCTCCAAGATGCTTCTGAGCGTGGCATTATTATTTTAAATGTTTCGCAGTGCAGTGGGGGAGAGGTGCGTCAAGGCGACTATGATACTGGAAAAGGTCTTCAAGCTGCTGGGGTAATTAGTGGAAAAGATATGACCACGGAGGCGGCTGTATGTAAACTCATGTTTTTGCTAAGTCAGAATTTGGCTAGACCACGCCTAAAAGAAATGCTAGAATCAAATTTAAGGGGGGAAGTGGTAGATTAATCCCATAATTTAAGGAAAATAGCCTAAAGTTCATGCTAATCTTAGCTTTATTTTGTCGGAATGAAAAGAAACTGTTAAATTTGCAAGCCGAAACTAAAAGCAGCTGATTTTGGTAGGTTAATTTACCAAAAAAAGCAACACAGAGGGATGTCCGAGTGGCTGAAGGAGCACGCTTGGAAAGCGTGTAAGTCAGCAATGGCTTCGCGGGTTCGAATCCCGCTCCCTCTGCTTTTTTTTCATTATTTATAGAGTTTTTAGCAGGTTTTGCTAAGGGGTTCCTCACGGAACTTTCAGGATATTCCGCTCTATGGAGAAAGCTGGAAAATCAGTTTGATGTTTAATTCTAAGAACATCTCAGCTTACATCTTTGAAAATTTATTTAAGTCGTAACCAAGAATTTTGTTCTTGGTTGTTTTTCTTTGTTATTATGTATAAAAAACGAATTGTTGTAAAAGTCGGTACAAATGTCATGGTCAATAAATCCAGGAGGCTTGTTAAGCCTGTTTTGGAAGGTTTGGTACAGCAAATTGCTGCTTTATTTGAAGAGGATATTATCTGTGTGTTGGTGTCTTCAGGTTCTGTGATTGCTGGTAGAGAGATTTTAGGAAGAATCAAAATTCAAGACAAAGCCCAAAAAAGACAGGTGTATTCTTCTGTAGGCCAGCCAAGAATGATGCTTCATTACTATAATATTTTTAGTAGATATGGAATGAATTGTGCTCAGGTGCTAGCTACCAAAAGAGATTTTAATCCTGGGAGGCATCGTGAAAACATGATTAACTGTTATGAGGGTTTACTTTCTGAAGGGGTAATTCCTATTGCCAATGAAGACGATGCTGTTTCTATAACCAGTTCAATGTTTTCGGATAACGATGAATTGGCATCGCTAGTGGCAGAGTTGATAAGTGCAGATATGCTTATTATTTTGACGAGTACCGATGGTCTTTATGACGGAGACCCGGATGCTCAACATACTAAGCTTATAAAAAATGTAAGCGTGGGTGAAAACGTAGAGAAATACGTGGAGGATAAGGCTAAAGGAGAAGGAGAAGGGAGAGGAGGAATGGCTTCCAAATTGAACATGGCAAAGGCTACTGCAGCTAAAAATATTCCTACAATCATAGCCAATGGTAATAGGCCGAATGTCATACTTGATATTGTCCATGGCGAAGCCATAGGCACTAGAGTGTCCCTATAATTGGTTACTACTTAAAAACGGGCTATTTCACAAAGGTGAGGTAGCCCGTTTTTGTTTAGATAGGATTCTTGACATTATTGTTAAGCTTATTTTGAGTGTCTTAAAATGGTATAGGTTTAGGGATGTGAAAACTAGAGTTGCGTTTTTCTTGATTTGGTCGAGCGAATATTAAGCTTTAAGTGAAATTGTTTCAAACTGATGAAGTAATCGACCTGTAAAACTTAAGTTTTCAATATATTTGACTTGTATTTATCTCAACCCATTTAAATAATATCAATGAAAAACTTAAAAAGTAGCTTGTCTACTTATTCGGCATTTGTTCTTACACTCCTGTTATTCTCCTGTGGTGCTAATGAAAGCAAGTCTTCTGAAGAAGAAAAAGCACCACGAATTCAACTCGTACAAAATGCATCTGAGCAGAAAGTAGATGTGATGATTGACGGAAATTTATTCACTTCTTACATTTACCCATCTACCATTAAAAAGCCAGTTTTGTATCCTTTAATTACTCCAAAGGGAACAAAAATAACAAGGAAGTTTCCTTTGGAGCCTTCTGTTGGCGAGCGTGTAGACCATCCTCACCATGTAGGTATGTGGTTTAATTATGGAGATGTAAATGGTTTAGATTTTTGGAATAATTCAGATTCTATTCCAGAAGAAAAGAGAGAGCATTATGGGACTATTGTTCATAAAGAAATAGTGTCTGCAAAAGATGGTGACGATGAAGCTCAATTAGAAGTGGCCATGGACTGGGTAGGACCTGATGGCACTGTTTTACTTAAAGAAAATACTACATTTATTTTTAGAGCTTTAGATAACGAATATTCAATTGACCGCATTACAAAACTGACTGCGGCTAATGGTGAGGTAAACTTTAAGGATAATAAAGAGGGTGTCCTAGGCATCAGGCTTACCCGTGAGATGGAACATCCTTCTGACAAACCAGATATTTTTACAGATGCTAATGGTATAGCTACGACCGTAAAAGCATTGAATAATGAAGGTGTAAATGGTCATTACTTAAATGCGGAAGGTGTAGAAGGTGAAGCTTGTTGGGGATTGAGATCTAATTGGATGAACTTAGGCTCTAAAATTGGAAACGAAGAAATTTCTCTGGCTATACTAGACCATAAAGAAAACGTGGGTTACCCTACCTACTGGCATGCTAGAGGTTACGGCTTATTTGCCGCCAATCCTCTTGGTCAAGAGGTTTTCAGTGATGGAAAAGAGAAGTTGAACCTTAAATTGGCAGATAAGGAAAGTGTTACTTTCAAACATAGAGTAATCATTGCTAGCAGTGCTTTAAATAAAGAAATCTTGGATAAAAGGTTTACGGAATTTTCGGCCCAATAAATAATACTATTCAAACCTATAAAATAGAAAAATCAAACATGAGTAACAGAAGAGAATTTATTAAAAAGGCTACACTGGCGACCTCTGGGGTTGTTTTTGGAACCTCAGCATTATCCGCAAAATCGTATAGAAACATTTTAGGTGCCAACGACAGAGTCATATTAGGTTCTGTGGGAATTGGAGGAAGAGGAAAAGACCTTTTAGGTAGCTTTTCTAGCATGTATAAAGATGGGGTAACCATAAAAACGATATGTGATGTAGACTCCAAGTTTTTTGCCGAGAGACAAGCACTTTCAGCTAAAAATCAGAATGGTAACAAACCGGGTACAGCGACAGACATGCGTAAGCTGTTTGATGATAAAGAAATAGATGCAGTGGTGGTGGCTACGCCAAATCATTGGCATGCACTTTCTGCCATTTGGGCTTGTCAAGCGGGTAAGCACGTGTATGTAGAAAAACCAAGTTCTCATAATGTATGGGAAGGTAGAAAAATGGTGGAAGCTGCAAGGAAATATGACAGGATAGTTCAAGTAGGTTTTCAAAACAGATCTATTTCTAATGTTATGCAAGCGATTGCATTCTTACATGATGGCGGAATAGGTGATGTTTTCATGGCTAGAGGTACCTGTTTTAAGCCTAGAAATTCTTTTGGAATAACGAAAGATAGCACACCACCGTCTACATTAGATTACGACAGATGGTTAGGACCAGCTACATACAGACCGTATAATGAGAAGAAAGGTCACTACAACTGGCACTGGCACTGGGATACAGGAAACGGAGATACAGGAAACCAAGGTCCTCATCAATTTGATGTGGCACGTTGGGGCTTAAATAAGAAAGTACACCCTATTAAAGTGCAGTCTATGGGTAACATTTTTGGTATTTCACCTTCGGAATGTTCTCAAGAAACGCCTAATACTCAGATTTCTGTTTTTGAATACGCCGACGGTAAAATGTTGGAGTTTGAAACAAGAGGAAGGTTTACCAATGCCGAGTCTAATGAAGGCATTAAGATAGGTAATATGTTCTATGGCACAGAAGGCTGGATGGAGATAAACGGTAGCACTTGGAAAGCCTATAAGAATGATGAGAAGGAGCCTTTTGCGGGTTCTGGAATGGGTGCGGGTGCAGCCATTGGAGGGGATAGTTCTTTCAGAACAGCACCAGATAGTAATGGGCATTTCGCTAATTTTATTGATTCCTTAAAAGCAGGAAATAACAAAGGTTTGAACTGCGAAGTGGAGGTTGGCCATATGTCAACGGTATTGCCACTGATTGCAAACGTCGCTTACAGAGTAGGAGAGACTTTAAGATTTAATGGAGAATTTGAGGAGTTTATCAATAATGAGGAAGCAGATTTAATGCTCAGCAGAAAGTATAGATATCCTTATATCGTTCCTCAAAACGTATAATTAGAAAAATCAAACCCCTTAAATGCCCAGGTTGTACTGGTTTGTTTAAGGGGTTTTTTATGTTCAATAGTTGGTCATATATGGAAGCTTCTCCAATCGTGAACCTTAGATTTTAATCCAACAGGCTTCTTACTTCATCGCTGTTCCAGTTAGCAGAACCTGTTTTGTCAATTAAAATGTTGCCTTTTTCATCTATGAAGTAAGTGGTGGGCAGGCTATTTGTTTGTAATTCCGGAGGAGCGGTACTTGTAATCTGATAGATGGGTAGCTTATAGCCATATTTTTTGAGGAACTTATCTATGGCGGCAGGATTGTCATTGGTCGCAAAAATAAATACTGCCTTGTCTTTATAATCGTCATGTAAGGCCTGCATGCTAGGCATCTCTGCAATGCAAGGTGGGCACCAAGTAGCCCAAAAATTAATCAATATTTTTTTGCCTTTGAAGGCATTTAAGTTGATAGAATTTCCATCTAAATCCATCAATTGCCATTCGTAGTTGCTCAATTGTTTAACATCCTCAGGCTTCTCTACAGATGGACTAAAAGCTAAAAGTCTATTCACGGCCACCTTAATGGGGGTTCCGGTTTGGGGGATGACTAATAATACTACAAATATTCCAAAGAGTATATTGCTCCAATTTCTTTTCATAGCTGCAAAGATGTGCCATTTTGTGTTTTTAGTCTGTGATTGGCGTCACAGAAGTCCCTAATAATTGGAGGTGTCTGAATGAAAAGAATACGGATAAAGATTGGTACCGTAACACATGAAAATAAAGCGAAATCAAAAGGAGGTAAAAGTGTTACTAGCTAATTTTTAAAACGCACAATCTTTTTAGCTTGTGCGTTTCTTTAGTTTCTAATCTTCAGAAACTTTCAATATTAATTTCCCTTGTTTATTGCCGTCAAAAAGCCTTAACAAGGTATCATTAAAGTTTTCAATGCCTTGGTAAATATCTTCTTTGCTTTTTAGTTTGCCCTCGTCCAGCCAAATTTCCATTTGCTCTCTGGCTTCATGGTAGCGGTTGGCATAATCAAAAACCACCATACCTTTCATAGAGGCTCTGTTGACCAGTAAGGACATATAGTTACTTGGGCCACTAACTTTTTCAGTATTATTATATTGAGAGATGGCTCCGCAAATAACAATTCTAGCATGCATAGCCAGTCTAGAAAGAGCGGCATCTAAAATTTCACCACCTACATTGTCAAAATAGACATCAATGCCTTTCGGACAATGCTCTTTTATGGCAGCATAAATGTTATCAGATTTATAGTCAATGGCGGCATCAAAGCCCAGTTCGTTTACGAGATAGTCGCATTTGGCTTTGCCGCCGGCTATTCCAATGACTTTGCAGCCTTTGATTTTGGCAATTTGCCCTACCACACTTCCTACGGCACCGGCAGCACCAGAAACCACTACGGTTTCACCTTCTTTTAGTTCACCTACTTCCAAGATCCCAAAATAGGCGGTCATGCCCGGCATGCCTAATACGCCTAGGTATTCTGTTAAAGGTCTATGACCTTCTTCTACTTTTAAAAATCCTTTTCCGTTAGAAACGATATACTGCTGCACACCACCAGTACCTACTAATACATCACCTTCTTTGAATTTTGGATGATTATTGGCTTTTACCACTCTTCCTAAGGAGCCTGCACGCATCACCTCGTTAATACCAACTGGCGGTATATAAGAGCGTACATCTCTAAGCCAACCTCTCATGGCAGGGTCTAAAGAAATATATTCTGTTTTGATTAAAATTTCACCTTCGGCCAATTCAGGTATTTCAGCAGTGTTTAAGGTCCAGGTAGAAGCCGTAGGTAAGCCTACTGGGCGTTCTTTCAATAAGATTTGTTTGTTCATTTGTTTGTTTTGAAGTTTTTCAAGAGTTCACCCTAAAATTAGGCAATGGAAAATTAAATTCAGATTTTCTTTCCACTTACTGTTTGTAAAAAGCCTCTTTTCTTATTTAGAACTTCACATTTCGTATAGTCATCCATGTTTCTTTTGTTTTTGACGGAAAGCATTGAATTGAGGTGAAAAAAGACCGTTTTGAAACGTAAAATCCTTAATTTTGTTGAACCTATTGACAATAAGTCTTCATTGAAAAAGCTGAATGCAGCAGGAGAGTGTGAGCGGAATTACAAGTTTAAAAGAAGAAGTATTTAAGTGTTGCTTAAATAACTTGGCGGAACAATCATCGCTAGATTGGTTTAAAGAAAAGGTACAGAAATTAGAAACGAACGCATCGTTTTTTCTTGCCTTTGGTATGCTAAATAGGAAGGTGGAAAATTCGAGCGTTACCATTTCACCAGATTTAAAGGAGCGTTTGCAAAAAATTAATCCAGCCTTTTCTGAAAAAAAATGGGACTTAGTTTCCTTTTGCAGGTTGGCCTTCTTGCTTCAATTGGAGTCTTCGGCGATCAAAGAGAAAATAGAAACGCTGTTAGCCTCTGCCGACATAAAGGAGCAAGTAGTCATTTATAGATCACTACCGTACTTAGAAAACGCAGGAGATTTCAAGTTGAATATCATTGACGGTATCCGTACCAATATGATTGACGTTTTTGACGCCATTGCTTTAGAAAACAACTACGCTTTCACCTATTTCGGTGAAGACGCCTGGAATCACATGGTCTTAAAAGCCATTTTTATGGAAAGACCAATTTATAGAATTTATGGTATTGACGAGCGAAAGAATGACAAGCTAGCTGGAATTCTACAGGATTTCGTGCATGAAAGATGGGCCGCAGGAAGATTAGTTACTCCAGAACTTTGGCGAATACTGAGTGGTTTTACAACCGAATCCATAATAGACGATTTGAAAAAAGCCGTGCTTAATGATACAGATTTAGGTAAAGCAGCCGCTCAAAAAGTTTTAGAAGATGCCAATCAAACAGACTGGCTAAGAAGTCAGGGTTTATCTACCGTTTCAAAGACATGGGAAGAAATTGGTAAAGAAATATGGGAAGCTTAAAAATACGAACCAATAAAGTTTAGAAATATGAAATTTATAGACCCACATGTACACATGTCGTCCAGAACTACGGATGATTATCAAGCCATGCAGAAGGCGGGAATAGTGGCGATAATAGAACCAGCATTTTGGTTGGGACAGCCAAGAACGGAAAAAGGAGCTTTTAAAGATTATTATAGCAGTATAGTAGGTTGGGAGCCCTTCAGATCTTCTCAGTTTGGTATCAAACATTACTGTACCATTGGCCTGAATTCTAAAGAGGCTAATAATGTGCCTTTGGCAGAGCAGGTGATGGAATTACTGCCATTATATGCCACTAAAGATAATGTGGTGGCCATAGGCGAAATTGGTTATGATGACCAAACGGAAGCAGAAGATAGATTTTTTAGAGCTCAGATAGAACTCGCGAAAGAAGTCAATTTGCCAATACTGATACATACGCCGCATAGAGATAAGAAAAACGGGACTTTACGCAGCATGGATGTGTTAGAAGAGCATGGGATAGACCCTTCGATGGCGATTATAGACCATAATAATGAAGAAACAGCAAAAGCTGTTTTAGATAGAGGTTATTGGGCCGCATTCACCATTTACCCAAGAACTAAAATGGGTAGCGAAAGAATGGTGGAGGTTGTGAAACAGTATGGTTCAGAAAGAATCATAGTGGATAGCTCAGCCGATTGGGGTGTAAGCGACCCGCTGGCGGTTCCTAAGACTGCACATCTTATGTTGGCAAATGGCATTTCTAAGGAAGATGTGCACATGACCTGTTACCAAAATGCATTAGATGCTTATGCCAAAAGTGGTAACATGAAAGAAAGTGATTGGGCGAATGGTGTTACCTTTGACCAGTCGGTACTTTATGGCGGAAATAGCGTTTTACGTGGTCAAGACCCTGTAAAAGGAAAGGCTTCAGACTCAGACATTATAGAAAATTAATGAAGCTTTTCTATTATTTAGCAATGACCAGGCCTGCCAATGTCATTACGGCGGTGTCTGATATAGCGGCAGGAGCGGCCATTGCAGGTGCGTTTCTATTACAACCATTTCCATGGACTTCGGTCTTATTATTGGCACTGGCTACGGCTTGTCTTTATGGTGGAGGTATTGTTTTTAATGATGTTTTTGATTTAGAAATAGACAAAGTAGAACGACCAGAAAGGATTATTCCAAGCGGTAAAGTGACGCAGCGTCAGGCGGTAATATTCGGTATATTTCTATTTGTAATTGCTATATTTACTGCCTCTTTTGTAAGCGTTCTGAGTGGGGTAATAGCGGCCTTAGTGGCACTTTTTGCGGTGATATATGATAAATTCGCCAAGCATCATTTAGTGGCTGGCCCTTTAGCTATGGGTGTATGTCGTGGTTTAAACTTGGCATTAGGGATGAGTGTTTTGGCCAACGGTCAATGGCCAGAAATGTGGATGATGATTTTCCTTCCAATCGTTTTTATAGCGGCCATTACCTTGACCAGTCAAGGTGAAGTTTTGGGGAATAATAAACTAGCCGTGACGTTTGCCCTTATATTAGATGTGCTGGTAGCGTCGGTGGTTTTAACTTTGGGCTTTAAAGGAATTATGAATCTTTGGATGGTTTTGCCTTTTGTACTGCTTTGGATAGGGATAAACTTGCTTGCCAAACTCAAAGCCATTCGGTTTAACGAACCTAAGAACATTATGAATGCGGTGAAGATGGGTGTACTCTCCTTAATACCGCTGAATGCTAGCTATGTAGCAGGTTTTAGCGACTGGAAATACGGTTTAGCCGTATTATGCCTTTTACCTATTTCCATATTATTGGCTAAAAAATTCGCTGTAACCTGAATTTAAAACCAGGTTTTTTGATTTTAAGATAGACGTCAGGAAAGATATAAAATGAATATAGAGCAGAATTTCTCCATCAATTATAAATATCAAATTCTCTTCACGAGAAATATGTTTGATGTATCAAACACAGAGCTGTTTGATGTTTTAAATGAGCAAAAAGAATCGCCAAAGGCCATTCAAGTGTCTTTTGTAATAGACAGCGGATTGAATGATTGTCAGCCAGAGCTTATACACAATATTGAAAAATATGTGTCCGCCTTTCCTAAATTAAAATTGGCCTGTAAGCCCATTATAGTGACGGGAGGAGAAGACGCCAAAAATACCATGTCGGAGTTTGAGAAAACACTGTCCATGATAAACGAGGCCAAGATAGACCGTCATTCTTTCCTTTTAGCTATAGGCGGAGGAGCAGTTTTAGACATGGCGGGTTTTGCCGCAGCCGTTGGGCATAGAGGTATCAGACATATTAGAATCCCGACTACGGTTTTATCTCAAAACGACTCTGGTGTAGGTGTAAAAAACAGCATCAACTATTTTGGTAAAAAGAACTTCTTAGGAACATTTGCTCCGCCTTTTGCGGTGATAAATGATCTGAACTTTTTGACGTCTTTAGATGAGCGTGACTGGCGAGCAGGCATGTCTGAAGCGGTAAAAGTGGCATTAATAAAGGATGAAGCATTTTTTGATTGGATAGAGGCGAATGCCATTGCTCTTAATAATAGAGATCTGGAGGCTATGGAGAAATTGGTTTTCGATTGTGCTAAATTGCACACCCACCATATTTCTAATAGCAATGATCCTTTTGAAATGGGTTCTTCCAGACCATTGGATTTTGGCCATTGGGCGGCTCATAAAATGGAGCAGATTACAAACTTTGGAATCAAACATGGTGAGGCGGTAGCCATCGGTATCGGTTTAGATATCGTTTATGGAACGTATGCCGGTTTTATGTCGGAAGTGACTGCAGACCGCATTTTAAAAGTACTATCAAACTTAGGTTTTGATACTTTTCATCCCGTGCTTCTAAACGAAACAGGCACGCATATTAATACAGAGCTTTTAAAAGGACTAGAGGAATTTAGAGAGCATTTAGGTGGCGAACTCACCATCACCATGGTAGAGAAAATAGGCGAGAAGTTTGATGTGCACGAAATGAACACCGACTGGATTGAAAAAGCCGCTTTAACACTATTGAAAAAGCAAGAGACCCATGCGTATTAATAAACATCAGGCACATTTAAGCTACTGCAGTAATATCCACGCAGGGGAATCTTGGACGGCCACTTTTGAAAACCTTAAAAAGTACACTACCAAAGTTAGAGATGGCCTAAAAACCGAAAGCTTTGGCATAGGTTTAAGACTTTCAAACGAAGCTTCCTTGGAACTTTTGGAAGATGATAATCTGACTATTTTCAAGGACTGGTTGGCCAGTGAAAACATGTATGTGTTTACCATCAATGGTTTTCCTTATGGTGGTTTTCATAATCAAGTGGTGAAAGATGAGGTGCATACACCAGACTGGAGTACGCCAGATAGGCTGGCATATAGCATTCGCTTATTTGATATTTTGGCCGAACTATTGCCAGAGGGTTTAGATGGCGGAGTTTCTACATCGCCCATTTCTTATCGGTTTTGGCATAAAGATGAAGCGGCTTTAATAGAAGTAAAAGCGGTGGCGGTGCGTCAACTTTCTCAGCTAATGCTTCACCTGGCTGAGATCAAAACGAAAACAGGAAAAAGTCTACATTTAGACATGGAACCTGAGCCAGATGGCATCTTAGAAACCAGCGACGAGTTTGTTGATTTCTTTAATAACGATTTACTGCCATCGGGTAAAAATCAGATAAGTGCTACATTGGGTATAGGCCTAAATAAAGCAGAGGAGATTATCAGAGAGCATTTTCAGCTCTGTTATGATGTGTGCCATTTTGCCGTGGGTTTTGAAAAACCATCGGAGGCTATAGCCAAGGTAAAAGCGGCCAATATCGGTATTGGAAGAATTCAGATTTCAGCGGCATTGAGCAGCGGTATTTTAGGTAGATCAAAAGATAGAGCGATTGTTCAAGAACAATTGAAAAGATTTGACGAACCTACTTATTTGCACCAAGCGGTGGTAAGAAAAACGGACGGTGCACTTGTAAGGTATAAAGATTTAGGTCCAGGCTTAAAGGATATTCAGCAGGCGGATTTTCAAGAAATAAGAACACATTTTCATGTGCCTGTTTTCACAGAGAAATATGAGAAATTAATATCTACGCAGCAAGATATTATTGATACGCTGACTGTTTGGAAAGAAGAAAACTTCACCAATCATTTAGAGGTGGAAACCTATACGTGGGATGTACTTCCGGAAGCCATGCAAACCGATATAGTGAGCTGTGTGGTTAGAGAGTTGGATTGGGTTAGAACAGTAGCAACAGCATGAAAAAAGTAGCGGTAATTAACGTCATTGGTTTGTCAAAGCGGGTTTTAGGAAAGCATACCCCTTTTTTGAGCCAATGGGCGGCTAAGAAAAATATAGCAAGTGTGGAGCCTGTTTTACCTGCTGTAACTTGTGCTGTGCAAACCACTTATTTGACAGGAAAATGGCCAAACGAACACGGTATAGTAGGGAACGGTTGGTTTTCAAAAGAAGCCCAAGAGGTGCAGTTTTGGAAACAGTCGAACCAACTGGTTCAAGCTCCCAATGTGTGGGATAATATTCGAAAAACGAACCCTGGTTTTACTTGTGCCAATATGTTTTGGTGGTATAACATGTATTCTACGGCAGATTACTCGGTCACCCCAAGGCCGCAGTATAGAGCAGATGGGCAAAAAGTACCAGACTGTTATGCTGCTCCAGCAGATTTAAGGGACCGCTTGCAGGCAGAATTGGGTACTTTCCCATTATTCCATTTTTGGGGACCAAAGACCACTATAAAGTCTAGCCAATGGATAGCCGACGCTTCTAAAAAAGTGCAGGAATGGTATCATCCAGATTTGATGTTGGTCTACTTACCACATTTAGATTATGTGCTGCAGAAATATGGGCATGATGAAAAACACTTGCCAAAAGACCTCGCGGAGATTGACAAAGTATGTGAAGACCTAATCACCTATTTAGAGGCACAAGGTGTGGAGGTTTCTGTCATTTCAGAATATGGCATTACGAATGTCGAAAGACCTATTCACCCAAATCGTGTTTTACGTGATATGGGTTTGTTAGGGATTAGAGTGGAAAATGGTTTGGAGTTATTAGATGCTGGGGCGTCAAAAGCCTTTGCAGTAGCCGACCATCAAATAGCCCATGTGTATGTCAATGACAAAACGCAGCTAGCGGCTGTTAAAAAACGATTTGAAGCGGAAGCTGGCGTAGCCTTAGTTTTAGATGAAGAGGGTAAAAAGAAATATTATTTAGACCATGAACGCTCAGGCGACTTGGTGCTGGTAGGGGATGACAAAAGTTGGTTTACCTATTATTTTTGGGAAGATGATGCCAAAGCACCAGACTACGCCAGAATGGTAGATATTCATAAAAAACCGGGTTACGACCCAGCCGAAATGCTTTTAGACCCAAAGCAAAAACTTATTATCCCGAAAATCATCTTTAAAGTGCTTAAGAAAAAGCTGGGCTTTAGAATGGTGATGGATGTGATTCCTTTAGACGCTACTTTAGTGAAAGGCTCTCACGGTGCTGTCAATCTTCAAGATGAAGACAAAGCTATTTTTATAAGCAGCCAAAAACATGATTCTAATATTGCCCCTACAGCCATTCATGATTTGATTATGAATTCGGTTTTAAATTAATCTCAGATTAGCTTACTTTTCAAAGTCACGCAGTAGGCTATTTTTGTATCCACCTCATATTTTTTCCAAGACTTTTTTAGTCCTGTATTGTATATTTTATACAAATGAAATGATTGGGAAGTCCATGCTTAAAATTGCAGTGATTTTACACTTCTTTTGGCCAGATTATTGAACGATTATAAGCCTATTTTTTTTGCAAGGCTAGTAGGTGATTTACTGAATATAGACGCGTGAAAACCCCTCTGAAAATTTTGAATTTCCCCAAACTTCTGATTGTTTTTTTCTTTTCGAATAATGGCTTCTTAAAGTCAATCTCAAAATTAGCTTTTTCGTACAAATGCCCTAAAAAGTGTGTATTGGTCTGCTTTAGCCCCCCTCCGCCTGAAATGAGTTAAAGAATGTCCGAAATGAGTTAATGGAATGGTGGTGAAAATCCGAAGTTTATGGTGAGGAATATCCTGTTGAATCAATATTAAACTTTCGAAGAATATGAAACACTTTTATTTAATTTATAGAATGGAAAAGGCTCTCAAGAAATTGGGCGTGATCTTGATTTTGTTGTCAATATTTAGTCATGCTAAGGCTCAACAATTAGATGCCACTTTTAGTGTAATTCCTGGAACAGGGGGAAACTATAAGATTCAAATGGTTTTGAATCAGCCAGTGACCTTTAAGTTTAATGAAGATTATAGCTCTAGCCAAAATAGTGTTACAGTTATTGTTAAAAATGTTTATTCAGCTTTTCCTGGATCACATACCTCTAGTGCAACAGGTCTTTCTTTTACAACCTCCACTAATAAGAGAGGCATAGGGGGTGATATAGGTAACTACGGTTCTGACTATGGTCTGTTTGAAAAGAATTATGATGAAGCTATTAATTTTAAACTTCCCGTTGGTATTACTTTAGTAACAAATGAGACGCTTACTATTCCAGAGGGAACGATAGTACAAACCGACCCAGGCAATTTTCTGTCATCCCAATCTTTCGCTTCTGGCCCATACACAGCTTTTATACCTAATAGCAGTGATTTTACAAGACAAGCAGCAACTATTATTGCCGTTACTCCTGAAATAAATTTAAAAGCCAGAAATACAAATATTCTGGATGGTGATAACTCACTATCATCTAAAAAAGATACCGATTTCTTATATGCTTACACTAATGGTGAGTCAGTTACCCATACTTTTACTATTGAAAATACTGGAAGTGCGACTTTGACTTTAAGTGGTAATCCTGCCATTTCAGGAACACATGCCGCTAATTTCGCAATAACGTCTAATCCTGATTTAAGCATTGCACCAGGAGCTTCTACTAACTTTGATGTGAAATTTGACCCGAGTGCTACAGGTGTCAGAAATGCAATAGTAACTGTAAATAGTAACGATTCTGATGAAGCGGTTTATAATTTTGATATAAAGGGAACGGGTCAAAGTACCACTCAAGTAAGATGGGTCAACAATCAGTCTGAGACCAGGCCAGCAACCATTGTTTTAGAAGGAGTAACGTATAATGTATTTGCAAATACTTACACGGATATTCAGTCGGCAATAAATGCAGCCTCAAATGACGATATCGTCTTAATCACTGATGGTGTTTATAGAAATGCTGTCGAGTCAACATCAACTAACTGTGCTCTCAATGGAGCTGATCAAGATCAGGCACTTTATTTAAATATTACCAATAAGAGAATTAAGATTAGTTCAGAGACGGGAGATTATTGTAGCTCAAATGCAAGACTTGTCGGTTATGGTTTTGATATCAAGTATGGATTTACTAATCCTGTAACTATACAGGGTTTAAATATTGATAGCGTACGAGTAAATGCCTTCTGGAATACTAATAATATTGCTTTTGCGAGTTATGCGGCAAGTAATGTTAAAATATTAAAAAACAGAGTTTCTAATACACGTTCACATGGTTTAAAGACGGATTCTGGAGGAGGTTATAAAGCTGACCGGGGAGCATGGGATATCCAGGGAAATGTTTTTGAGAATATAGGATTTTATGACGGCTCTGGTCACTGTACCACACCTGTCGCCGTTTCAGCTATGTGGTTAGGGGAAGCAGGTGATAGTTTTGTTATTTCCGACAACATTATTGACAATACTAGATGGGCTGGAATTTTATGTGATGGATATACTAATTTAAAGATTAATGGAAATAGAGTTTCAAATACTGTAAATGCTGGTATACAGATTGGATATTCCTCAGCCAATGGGTATAACTCAGAAAATGCAAACATTAGTCATAATACTGTTGTGAATGCCAACACTAGCCATGAGCTAGGTATAGGAGCTATTACCATTTTAAATAGTAATGTGCAGGGCGTGTTAATTTCCAATAATGACATTTCCAGTTCATTTAATGGACTGGCTATTGAGATAGCGGGTTGGCAAGATTCACAAGACATCGCCTTTATCAATAATAATAATTTCTACAGCCTTACTGGGGGCTATGGTGTGACTCATATAGCTGGGATAGCACCGAACGGTTTTTTTGGAACAGCTGATAATCTGGGTAAATACAATTTCGATAATAATTATTGGGGAGCATCCAATGGACCAAATTATTCTACAAATTCCGGCGGAACAGGTGTTGGCCTATTTAAAGAAACAACGGTAAAAGGCAGTGGAGGTAGTGCCATGGTTTACTCTTCTGGAGATTTTGATTTTTTGCCATTTTCTACCTCGGCAAATGCAGTAAATTCAGTAACTCCTCAAAGCTGTTCATCACCCGAAATAAACCTAAAAGGAAACGGCCAAGATATAGCCGATTGTGATAACTCACCAAGAACAGCAGATGATACTGATTTTGGAGTTGTTGCTCTTGCTTCTGGAACCAATGTCAATACTTTTACTATAGAAAATCTGGGAACAGGAGATTTGACTTTAAGCGGAAGCCC
>NZ_JBSRVI010000165.1:0-16165 GCF_055134445.1 Arcticibacterium sp. | reverse complement strand
GTCGGGGTAACTACTCCCACGCTTATAGGACGGCGACGCCCAATCTTTCACCCTTTGGATTGTTCCGCTAAAGAACTAAATTCGCCATTCAAGGCTCACATAAGCGATATGCGTCATGCTATGAAACACCAAGTGTAAATGAACTATCAGACATATGAACCACATAAAGACTTAAAATCCATAGTAAAATTTTATTGGACTTTGGAAGTGCCTTTTGACCCAAAAAATCAAAAGCAAAAAATCGTACCTGACGGCTGCATAGAAATGACTTTCAATTTTGGCGACAAGATTAAAAGATACACTTCGGAAACGGACTTTATCCTTCATCCCAATGCAATGGTCATGGGACAGAGAACAAAATCATATTACATTTTACCCGTTGGTAATGTTGACACTTTCGCAATCTGTTTCTATCCTATTGGATTTGTAAACTTTGTAAATACACCACTTGAAAAATTGGTTGACAAGGAAACACCTATTTCAGAACTTTTCGGACAAGCAGAAGCCTATGAATTAGAGCAACAAATGATTCAGGCTATAGATTCTGAACAAAGAATGAATATTATTGAAACCTTTCTACTAAAGAGACTTTACGAAAAAAATACGATTAGTACTATTGTAAAATCAACCGTTGATGCTCTTCTCAAAACAAACGGAACGACTCCCATAAAAGTTATTTTGAAAGATGACGTTTCAAAGAGAAGACAGCTTGAAAGGCATTTTAGAAAACAAATTGGCATCAGCCCAAAGCAGTTAGGCAAAGCTATTCGACTTCAAACAACTTTAAATTTGTTGCTCAACAAAAAATCAGAAACACTGACAGACATTGCTTACGAGCGTGAATATTTCGACCAAAATCACTTCATAAAAGATTTTAAAGACCTTGTTGGGCTTACACCAAAGGAGTTTTTAGACAATGAACATATGGCACTATCTGCACTTTTCTACAAATAGGTTTTGCTTTGTCGCATTTCTACTATTTCGGCTTCATTCTAACATTTAATTTTGAATTAAAATTAGATATTCAATGGCAGTCAAAGAAATAATTTTAGCTACGTTGGTTTCTGCAATTTGTTTTGTTTCATGCACCAATTCGGACAAGACAAATTCTGACGGAACGAGAAAAGACACATTAACAAATTCAGAAGTAGAAGATATGAAAAGTTACATTTCCATGTTTGAAATTCCAGCGACGGATATTTCACGAGCAATTAATTTTTATCAAGCATTGTTGGACATCAAAATAGAAAAAATGGATGTTGAAGGAATGCAAATGGGAATATGGCCTTATGAAGGACAAATGGTCACAGGTGTCATAATTCATGCAGACGGATATAAGCCATCAGCAGACGGAGTAACAATGTACTTGAATGCAGGAGAAAATCTCCAAGTAGTACTTGACAAAGTAGAGAAAAATGGCGGGCAAATAACAGTACCTAAAACAGCTCACGCAGACGGAAGTGGCTACTTTGCAATATTCCTTGACTCGGAAGGAAACAAAATGGCTCTTAACTCACCGAACTAACTGAGAAAAGAAAAGAGCAAACGCATTACAGCGGTTTTGCGTCAGACGAGGTTACCTGCTTCGTTTGACACATTTTACGTATATTTAAGTTCGGTTCTTCGTATCAATTGTTGTGCTAAAAAGTCCACATGAACGGAAAGCGGCAAAACGTTGTAGCTAAATAAAATGTGACATCGAAATTTGTCCGATAATCCTATGCTAGGAATGGCAACATGCCTCATGTAATTATATGAAAAAATTAAAAGAGTTAACTGATGCTAAAATTGAAGCAGGACGACAAGCAAATCCTGAATTCATGAAAGGTGTTGATGATATTATTAACAAAGCAAAAGCTTTCCAACAAGGTAGTGACGCCATTAAAGTTGGCCAAAAAGCCCCAAAATTTGAACTCCCTAATCCTGATGGAAAATCGATATCCTTAGAAACCTTATTAGATAAAGGCCCTGTTGTGGTCACCTTTTATCGTGGTGATTGGTGTCCCTACTGCAACCTTCAACTTAGGGCTTTGCAAGCTAAACTAGATGACATTCATGCATTAGGTGCTACTTTAGTTGCTATCAGTCCACAAGTACCTGACGGCTCCATGAGCAAAAGTGAAATTAGTAATATGGACTTTACGGTATTGTCTGACCAAGATGCCAAGGTGGCTTCAGAGTATGGAGTTGCTTGGGAAGTACCAGAGTTTTTGATGGAACATATGCGAGTAGATAGAAATCTTGATTTAGAAACAATCAATAATGGCAATGGTAGCATATTACCTATTCCAGCCACATTTATTTTAGGACAGGACGGCGTAGTAACATGGAGCTATGTTAACGTAGACTATAGAACTCGTTCTGAACCTGATGAAATTATTGAAGCCTTGAAAAATCTAACTTAAGAATTAGCTTCATTTAACACGATGTTTATTTGTTTACCTCACAAACAATTCAGCTCGCTCCGTGAGGTATTCCTGTCTGCCGATTTATCTGCCTATAGGAGGACAACCTGGCTTAACCTCGCGAAATACACTTATCGGACTACATTCAGACCGTTTCTAGTTTCATTGATGCTATCTTCCTGAATCTCAACAAAAGTTTATGATACCGGAGCTTAGATTTGAATTAGAATCATGGAAAAAATCTGTCAAAGATTCTAAAACATTGAGGTACTTTCATCATGTTAAGGTTAAGGTCAATCTCATCTATCTATTGATGTAACACACACCGCTTAATCAGTTTTTTTTGGAATTTATTTAGAAAATAAATAATTTTAAAACTATTAGCACCTTACAGCTAGCCATGAAAAAAAAAATCGTTTGCATTTATCTTCTTTTCCTATTCGTTCAATTCGAACTTGTTGCTCAAAATACCGGTGTCAAATTTGATTCCACGGGTCAAAAGCCAGAAGCTGCTTCAAGTGCCATTTTAGAAATAGCTTCTAAAACGAAAGGCTTATTAATTCCTAGAATGAGTAGCCAAGAGCGTCAAAATATCTTAAATCCCGAAAAGGGTTTAATTATATTTCAAAACGATGAATCTAATTCAGGTATTTGGTATTTCGACGGACAAACTTGGAATCAAGGTGTGCAAGGGCCGAAAGGCGATACTGGCGACCAAGGAATTCAAGGTGAGACTGGACCTGCAGGTGTACAAGGGCCGAAAGGAGATCAAGGAATTCAAGGTGAGACAGGACCTACAGGTGAGCAAGGGGTGAAAGGAGATCAAGGAATTCAAGGTCCTAAAGGAGATACCGGGCCTGAAGGTCCCCAAGGACCATCGGGAGATGATGATAATAATTTGCGTAGCTCCGAAAGGGGGAATTGGGATATAATGGGGGATGGAGCTAGAAGGTTTGTAAAATTTAATAATATTAGTGGAAACAGTCCTAATGCCAATTTTCAAGATTACTTGGACGTAATAAGGATGGAGAGTAAAGAATTTCTCAATGTTACTGGATTTAACAACTCAAGTCCTGAAATCCCCAATAATTTTGAAATAACAATTCTCCTGGAAGTTGATGAAAAAACACCGGAGATTTTGGATCAACATCTATCTCCACCAAGAAACAATATTGGGCAGGAAGCAATAATTTACTCTTTTCCAGGTGACATTGGAACACCAAATCCTAACGATGATCATTTGCAATTGACCTTAGGTAAATATTTTATCCAGCAAGTTGAACAATTAGTTATTAGTGGTAATAAACCTTTACTTAGGCTTACGATGGTGTCCGAAACGCTAGAAATGAAGGTTAAGAAAAATGGAAATACAAGCATTGAAACATTTGATTACGCTAGCTATTAAGGTTAGAAAAAAATAAAATACAAGAACTGAAACTTTTGAATATACTGATTAAGATGATTAAATACTTATACACTTTAATTTTCCTTTTAGTTAGCTTTTGTTCACAATCACAGAACGTCTATTTGGTAGCTAATGAACCCATTTTTAGTGAAGAAGATGCTATAACCATTCGGGGCTTAAGTGGTGATTACATTCCTCTTTTGGAAGTTTCTTTGTCTTTGCAAAATGGTGATAATGAAAGAGTACATGGTGCCCCATCAAAAGAATACTTAACCATAAAAATTGATTTTGACGATATTTTATATTCTTATCCAAAAATAATTACTGAAAAACTACAAGGAACTGTTTTTAATGAAGGAGAAATTATCGTCACTCGGAATGAAGGAGATACGGAAATTTATCAAAAGTACAAATTTGACGATTTTGTTATTTCAAATACTGAAATAGTGAATGGAATAGAAAACATTTTAGTGATTGATATCTTTTTTGATCAGTTCGAGCAGACAAACTATTCTTTTTCCGACACCGGTGTAGTTACAGGAACAATGCGATATGGTTGGGATTACAAAAGTATGGTGGAGTGGTCAGCCCCATTTTGATTTTCTGTTGCCTTGAATACTTACACTTCAAAGGATCCCTTCGTCAGAACCGCTCTACGGGGGCTTCCAATCTACCGATTTATCTGCCAATAGGAAGACAGGCTGACCTGACCTCTCGAAATTATTTATCCGTCCTCAGACTGTTTCAAGTTTCGCTGATGCTATCTTCCAGAATCTGGACAAGCGTTTATGATACGGGAGCTTAGATTTGAATTTAGGTGCTATTGGGTAGATATTCCGGTTTAAAGTGAGCCACTCATTCCGGCTCAAAGTAAGCCACTTTTTAGTCTAAAATATATTTTCATAAATTAATACTCCTTTTTATAAATCCTATGTCTGAATATCAAACACCCAAAGACCGTGCATTTGTTGAAACGCTTGTTGGTGCAGCTCCTAAAGAAGCCGCGGCTTTCTTTAAACTTAAACATACTGCAGAACGTGAAGATGGTGTAATTCCTATAAAATACCGGGAACTCATTTCTGTGTCTGTGGCTCTTACTACGCAATGTGCCTATTGTATTGAATCACATATCCAAAATGCGGTTCGGGCAGGGGCAACACGTGAAGAGATTGCTGAAACAGTTTTCATTTCGGCTGCAATTCGAGCAGGCGGTGCAGTTGGCAATGGTTTACTCGCTATGCGACTTTACGAAGAGGAAGTTAAGGCAACAACTTGAATGTTTCAGTCTTTAATAGAGTATAATGACTTGATTAAACCCCGTTTCAGCATTAGAAAATCTCCCGATTTTACCGGGACTGTAGCTAAATTGCTTCCCTTCGGTGTTACTCAGGGTATCACAAATCAGTTCACTTGGTCAGGCTCAGTGCAGGCTTACAGCCATTTAAACTCAATCACCATAGCCCTTGGACATTAGCTCAGGGTAAACTGCTATGCTCATCTCGTTTAAATGTCTGATTTATCCCACTTTAAAACTCATAACGATTTCCCAACGCATAATCCGGGTTTAACATTCACTTTTTCAATAGCATTTATACTTGGCTAGTCTGGATTATTTAATATAGCATCCTGAAACCGAAAAAGTAAATCTTGAATAAAAATTTTCCCGACTACACTACTTTTTCATATCTCATTCCGTAAGGAATAATAAAACATTCAGTACTACCGCAAGATTGTTTACAAAAAAGCATCTTAACAAATAGTATCAACCCAAAAGCTTAAGAATGAAAAACATCATTTTCATTATTGCCTGCATAATGGTTTCTTTAAACCTACTAGCACACGAAGGAGGACATGGAACACCTCAAAAAGATTGGAAGTTAGCGTCTGAAGAGGAAACTTTTAAAGCAGACTTAATTAAGTAAGACCATGATAAAGTATGGCTAAGTAACCAAACCCATCAAATACTTGAATTCAATATCTCTGATTTTTCTACTGAAGATCAATTATATATACAAAATAGACAAGAGATGATTCTTTCTCTGAACAAAAACGATAGGGGTGACAAAACTTTCTCAATGTTCACGAAATCAAAAATTTGCTTATTACTTATTGGCGGTGCTATTCTACTCCTTTCTGTTTTCCAATTCATGAAACGAAGGAAAAAGGTGCACTTAACTTATGGAGTATTAGGTATCATTTTAATGCTATTGGTCTCATGTAGCAAAGATGATTCACCCCAAACAACCCCTAATTCTATTCCTACAAATGATATTTCATTTATGCAGTCTATATTTGAAAAGTTCACTGCTGTATCTACGACTTCAGATGACACCTATTTTTATGTCGCTTCAAATGGAATTCCAGATCATAATATGATGGTGGGAATTACCAATTGGCAACAACAAGTACCAATAGAACATAGTTACACAGGAAATAATAGTTGGGCAATACCTATTCAACCCAAACTAGCAGTCAATCCTCTTTCAACGCAATCAAATCTATTAAAGGGAGCAATAGCGATAGCAGCAAACGGAATACCTATTTTCAATCCACTGAACAATAGAGGTGAAGATGCCAATGCTATCGGAGAACTAGATCAATGGGGAGGGCACTGCGGAAGAGCAGATGACTATCATTATCACTTACCTCCTACCCATTTACAAACAACTGTAGGAGCTGGAAAACCTATTGCCTATGCCGTAGACGGCTTTCCTGTTTATGGAGAAACAACAGAACAATTGGATGAATATCTTGGGAAGTTTAATGCTGATGGTTCTTATCAATATCATACCATAACGAAATATCCTTATTTCATCGCAAGCATGCGTGGTCAAGTTAAGTTAGACCCAAACACCACAGCCCCAGAAAATCAGGTCATACCTCAAGCCACAACCCGAGGAGTAAGACCTTCCTTAGAACCTTTAACAGGTGCAAGTATAATTGATTTTAAAACTTCAGGCACCCATGCGTATTCTTTAAGCTATACACTTAATTCAAAAGCCTATACCATAAATTATAGTTGGGATAGTAATGGTCGTTATACCTATGAATTTGTCAATCCCAATGGAACAACAATTGAGACCTATCAGAGGTAGTAAATATTATTACTAAAAAGTAAATCCGAAGGAGGACGTACAGTTTAAATGACATCTTCAAGAAGATAAAACGATAAATAAAAAATGAAAATAAATTTTGTAATTACCTCGGCAATATTGGCAATAGTTTCTCTTTTATTGACAGCATGCAATGAAGATGAGGCTGTGATTAAGGAGACAAATATGAATACTTACATAGGTACTGCTTCTGTTACGCAAGGTGCCGCGACCACCACCACAAACAACTTATTTCCCAGTGGTATTAGAGTCGCTGGAATAGGGACCTACACTGCAACTGATAACACAATATGGACCGTACCAGCTGAAGTTAATTACACCAGTAGTGCGATGCCCTTTGCACCTGACCTTTACAATCCCTATGGAACAAAATACAATTCAGCAAGTGCTGCACTAGCTACTTTTGATAACAATGATATTATTGAAGTGGATGCCGGTGGCGAAGTGATAACCGCCTATATTTTTGCCGATAATTATTTTGAATTGTACGTAAATGGTGTTGCCATAGGTAAGGATGCCGTTCCATTTACAGATTTTAATTCTCATATCGTAAAGTTTAGAGTGAATACCCCATTTACAATTGCAATGCTTTTAGTTGACTGGGAAGAGAATCTTGGTCTTGGGTCTGAGAGTAACCAAGGGGCTGCTTATCATCCTGGAGATGGTGGTATGGTTGCTGTTTTTAAAGATGCTTCAGGAAATACGGTAGCCACGACGGGAAACGAATGGAAAGCACAGACCTTTTATACGTCACCTATTACAGATTTGTCTTGCCCTACCGAAAACGGTACCACTCGAAGTACAGCAAATTGTAATACAAACGATGTCAACGACGGAAGTTCATATTATGCACTTCATTGGGCAACACCCGTAAATTGGGCTAGTGAAAGCTATGATGATTCTAACTGGCCACCGGCAAGCACCTATACAAATGCAGCCATCGGCGTTGATAACAAACCTTCGTATACCAACTTTACTGATGTTTTTGATAATGGTTCTGATAACGCTGAGTTTATCTGGTCTACAAATGTTATTCTGGACAATAAAGTGATAGTAAGATATACTGTTAAATAAACTTGAAGATATTATCAATGAAGAAATAATAATGAGACATATGAAGGATTTTGGCTCTTTTAAAATCAAGGATTTTCTCGAAAGTTTCGCACTTCGCAATCGCCAAATTTTAAATAATAACTGTTGGTAGCGATATTAAACCCACTTTAAGCATTAGAAAATCTCTCAATTTTATCGGTACCGTAGCTAAATTGCTTCAAATCAGCATACTTCGTCAGGCTCAGTGCAGGCTTACAGCCATTTAAACTCAATCACCATAGCCCTTACATTAGCTCAGGGTAAACTGCTATGCTCATCTCGTTTAAATGTCTGATTTATCCCACTTTAAAACTCATAACGATTTCCCAACGCATAATCCAGGTTTAAATTAACAAATAACCTTTATTAACCCAATCACTTACGAACCTTAGAGATTGAGTTGTTTTTTAGGGAACCTTAGCAGAGCAACTATAAAATTATTGACCCATTGAAATACACTGAAAAATAACCAGTTAGGGGTATTGATCAAATAGTTTTAAAATCTTAAATTCATATTAATTTCCACGAAACATATAGTTCTCAATTGCATTAAAATTCGTTCTGTTTTACGCATTATTTATCATTTAGTCAGATAAAAATTAAATGCTATGACGTTTAAAATGATTTTTACCATCGCATTCTTATTGTTCATTCAGAATGCCATTGCTACCATTTATTATGTAAAACAAGTATCCAGTGGAAACGGCAACGGACTATCCTGGGCCAACGCCAGCGGAAGTTTACAATTAATATTAACCAGTTCTGCTGCCGGCGACCAAATTTGGGTAGCTGCAGGTACTTACAAGCCTAGCCAATATCCGTCGAATTGCCCATCTTGCAGCACTACGAGAGACTACACTTTCCATATGGTTGGCGGTGTAAAAATGTTTGGTGGCTTTGCGGGTACAGAAGCGTCCATAAGTCAGCGTAATATTAATCAAAATCCGACAATTTTAAGTGGTGATATTGGGTTGGCCGAACCTACAGACGATAATGTATACCACATTTTAGTATATACGAGCACCACAAGTGGATCAGAGCTGAATGGTTTTAAAATAATTTATGGTGGTACAAAAACTTATATAGAAAATTCACAAACCATGATTGACGGTAAAAACTTACCTAAAATCTCAGGTGGTGGACTATTCATTAGTGGCGATAATTTAAGTGTCAAAAATTGTGTTTTTGCCTTGAATACTGCCTACGGTGGTTCAGGAATAAATCTTTCAACTTCAAATGAAATTATAATTGACAATTGCAGGCTTGAAAACAATACCGCAACCAATGGGTTTGGAGGTGGTTTAAGCTCGATTACGGGGAGAGTCACAATATCAAATAGCACTTTTAGTAACAACTCCGCATCACAAGGTGGCGGTGCTGCAATAAATCCAGGAGAAATTTATCCTAAAATATTCAATTGTATTTTTACGCAAAACTCTTCATTTTCTCAAGGGGGTGCATTATTTTATTATGGTGCCTCTAATACCGAATCTTCAATTATTAATTCAACCATAGTTGGTAACTCCTCCTACTCAGGCGGTGGTATTTTTTATCGGGATGGCAACTCTATAAATATCAGAAATACAATTATTTGGATCAATACTTCTTCAGATGGAGGTGGAACCGGTATTCATTATGATGTTTTTCCTGCAAGCATAAATGTTGCTAATTCTATAATTCAGGAAGGATTTGGTCCATGCACAAACTGCCCGCCTGGCAATGGAAATGTTGATCCTCAATTCACTAAACCGGCTTTGCCAAAAGGTTATGATGGTATTTCAGGCACATTTGACGATGGTCTAAGCTTGAGATATACCAGTCCGGCTATAAATACAGGAGACAATACAGTAACATCTGCCACAGATATACTAGGAAGAACTAAAGTGGGCATTAAAGACATAGGGGCTATTGAGTTTATTCCTAAAAATAACTGTATTGACAATCGTCATGTTGGTGATAATCCTATAGAAAATGGCTCACACTACAGTACACACAAATTTACATCTGATGGCACTATTGGAACAGGAAGTACTGTATATTTTAATTCCGGCGATTCTATTGAGCTACTTCCAGGCTTTAAAACACTAAATTCTGCGGTTTTCAGAGCCATAATTAATGATTGTGTTAGTGCATTATAAAAAAATCATATGTATTTTAATGCTAGATTCCTGAAAGATCTAACTTGAGTTAGAAATCATGGACAAAAATAAGATATGTACTTTATTATGAAGGGAATAATGACTAAGGGAATTGTAAAAAAAGAAATAAAGGACTTGAAATAATAGCAAGATTGACATTAAATCGAGGTTTTAAAAAAGCATTTCACAAACCCGCTCTGTGAGGCGGGTTTGACCTCGCAAAATCCTTTATCGGCCTTCAGAGCGATTCTAGTTTCGTTCACTCTACCTTCCTAAATCTGCACAAGTGTTTATGATACGGGAGCTTAGATTTTGAAAGTTGATTCTGCATGTAGTAAAATTAACAATAGACGGTCTGAAGACCGAGGTACACTATTTCTGCCCGCAAACAAGAAGACCTTTAAGAGTGGCTAATAATTTCTCAAACGCAAATAAATAGGTAAACACATAAATTTATTTATTATATAATTTGTAAACATATCTGTTTACACCGCCAATAAATAACTAGAGAGGCAATTCAAACCAAAGCTAGATTTACACTAATTTTGACAGCCCACCCAAACGGACAGAAACATAATAATGACAAGGATATTTTTAGCTTCAATCATCATCCTGAATGCTTGTTCTCCTACTAAAAAGCAATTCGGGCAAGTTGTCCTAAAAAATAACGCGGATACCACTTTATCGAAACAAGAGATTTTCAAAATCAGAAGTTTGGATAACGATATTTTTGATATCGCTTCTTTTAGAAGTAAGGAGCAAATTGAAATCAAGTATCGTTTATTTAGGCCCAAACAAAAGACAAATGAAAAATATCCATTAGTGGTAGTTTATCATGGTTCAGGACGACCAGTGGGGACCGACAATACCTCTCATTTAGGGATATTACCAAAGCTGTTTGCCAGTCCTGAAATTCAAAATAAGTATCCGGCTTATGTTTTGGCCCCACAATTCCCAACCCGTTCTTCAGACTATGTCATGGATAGCACAACAAGAAATGTGCTTTATTCGGTACCGAGACCTTGTTTAAATTCCGTATTAGAACTTATTGACTCGCTTAAATCAAATTTGAATATTGACAATAACAGCATTTATGTCGTTGGATTTTCAATGGGAGCTTCAACCGTAATAAATTCCTTGTCGGCAAGACCCGATTTATTTGCGGCAGGCATTAGCATTTCAGGAATTCCACAGTTTGACAATTTGCCAGATTTGACCGAAATACCTATTTGGTTAATTCACGGCATAGACGACACCGAAAATCCAATCGACAGCGATGAACAATTTTATAAGGAATTGAACAAAAATGTTCGCTTTTGGAAACTAAAAGGAACGACACACGACAATGTTTTTACTACAACGATTTTAGGAGAAACCATGCCAAAATGGCTCTTCCAACAGCGTAAGAAATAAAACTGCTACAGCACCGCTAAACTAAGAGAAAGTGGATTCTGCTATACGATATCTGGGAATCATTAGGCCACCATGGTCGGTTGGCATACACGCTTTGGGATTATTCTCTGAAAGAACTAAATTCACCATTCAAAGCACACTACAAGACTGCCGTCTGGTGGTGTAGAAAAATACCCTAAAACCCAGCCATGAATAAAACTTATTATGCCATTATCAGTTTAAGCTTTTTGCTTATTTTTTCCTGTACGAGCAAAATCACCCTTTCTGACTCCGAGGCATTGGCCTTAAAACAAGCTCAATCAAATGGCATATTGGTCAATGAGGGCTATGAAAGATGTCGGCGTTTTGTGGATGATTGGCTTAAATACGCTGACCCCGAAACGGGACTCATTCCTAAAAACCTAGCAGAAAATACAGACATCTGGAATGCCAAGGATGCCGCTGCCGATAACTACCCATTCATGGTATTGACCGCTGCCTTAACCGACCGAAAACTTTTTGAAGGGAGAATGTTGGATATACTTAAAACGGAAACCCGTTTAACTTCACGCATTGATCGTTTACCAGATACTTATTCCTTCCCCAAAAAGGGTTTTGTTACGACCGAACCCGATTTACATGATATTTTATTTGGCTCATCAGAATATATCAAAGATGGTTTGCTACCCCTCACAGAATGGCTAGGAAAAAGTCCATGGTCAGAGAGGATGATTGCCATACTGGATGACATATGGAAGCATGCACCCGTGGAGACAAAGTATGGAAATATTGTTTCTACCAACGCGGAACTCAATGGTGAGATGTTACAGGTATTGTCTAGAGTGTACTGGATGACCGGGGAACAAAAGTATTTAGACTGGGCAATACGGTTGGGCGACTACTACTTATTAGGGGATAAACATCCTACCAGAAACTCCGAGATCCTAAGGCTAAGAGACCATGGATGCGAGGTTATTTCAGGGCTTTGTGAATTATATGCTTCTGTAAATTTTGCGGATATTAAAAAGAAAGAAGCATATCAACCCCATATTTATGCAATGCTCGATCGCATATTAGAAGTTGGCAGGAATGAAGATGGACTTTTTTATAATGCCATAAACCCAAAGAATGGAGATATAAAATGGGATGGAACTGCAGATACTTTTGGTTATATTTTTGATGCCTTTTACACCGTATATCAGATTGATTCAGTCGAAAAGTATAGAACGGCTACATTGAAAGGTTTAAGTGTACTTAATGAAAAGTACAAAAACTTTGATTGGGAAGAGGGTTCGTCAGATGGCTATGCAGATGCCATTGAAGGATCCTTAAATTTATATGCCAGAGAGCGTATACCTTCCACAGCGGCGTGGATTGACAGTGAAACGCAAGTGATGTGGTCTATGCAGGATTCCAACCACAGAGCCAATAGTCTGAAGTGGCAGGGTTCGGGTGTAATTGAAGGCTGGCATGGTGACGGAAACTTTGCCAGAACCACCATCATGTATTGTCTTTGGAAAACCCAAGGCATGACTGTCCAACCATGGCGGTCAGACATGAAAGTGGGAGCCGTAATGAATGAAGATGATTTGATGATCAGTGTTACGGTAGATGAAGATTGGCAGGGAGAATTACAATTTGATTCACCGAGACATAAAACGTTCATGAATATGCCATTTGACTGGACCAGAATCAATCAGTTTCCAGAATGGTTTACTCCGCTCGAAAACACAAACTATCAACTGATTAGACTGAATGAGCAGAAAAGTGACCGTTATTCAGGAAAAAAACTATGGGCTGGCGTTCCCGTTTCCCTAAAAAAGGGAGTGAACCAATTCAAGCTCTCCAAATATTGATGGAAATGAATGATATCAAGGTTTACAATTGGGTAATTTTCGGCTAACATAAGCAGATCGCAATGAGATTCGCCTAAGCCATTTCGCTTGGGTCTTATAATGCCTTTGTATCGATACCTTAAGCAGTTAATTTTCATGGCGGTTCCTACTGAATTCCCAAATGAGTAATTGATAAAATTCAGGCACGTTGCTCCGCTTTCACGACGCCACACCATTATTCATTCTGTTTATGAGTTATCTTTGCAGGAGTATAAACGTCGGAAAACTTGACGAAAAGAAACTCGAAGTGTTTTTCAAAGCAACAGGATAAAATATGATTATCAAACATTTAACTTTCGGTATTTCAATAGCATTTATATCTTGGATAGTCGGGTTGATTTTAAATGCTATTTTGATGAAAACGGCATACTACAAAAGCATCTCAAATCTGAATATCATTCATAGTAAAACGCTGAATATGCGTATTGGGCTTGGTGCTTTTAAATGGATTGTAAAGAACACACCTTTCCAGTTTTTCAATCAAAAGCTTCAAATAAAAACCAAAGCTGGACTAACGGAGTTACAAGCACTGAGGAAAGAAATGATAATTGCCGAAGTAAGTCATTTAATCGGTTTTGCTTTCATGACCATTTTCGCCGTGGTAAAGCTATATAATGGCAATTACCTCTTTGCTCTTATTATTATGGTAGTCAATATTTTCATGAACCTGTATTCCTCCTTATTGCAACAAGAAAACAAAAGACGCATTGATAGATTGATAAAAGTGGCAGGTTTCAAAGCTTAGAACAAGTAAGTTTTTAGACATTACCGTTTAACTTAGTCGCTAGCTCAGAATTATTTCATCAAAGAAAAAAATCCTTTAAATTTGAATGAACAAAAGCTGGAATTCTTACCACACACAATAGAATGATAAGACAGTTAATAGGAATAATCTTAGTTCTCACGGGCTTTGGACTAAAAACCTTTTACGGACATTTAATTCTATATTGGGGCATAATAGAAACGTTTAGCCTTATTTTCTTCGCCCTTGGACTGACCACCCTATTCTTTAAATTCACAAACAAACTTGAAAAAAATATAAAAGGAATTTCCTTTAAACAGAGTCCATTATTATGGATTCTCAAAGGTCCTCTTTTTGTCTATTTAGCTATAGTTGTAATCATTATATCTTTGTTTTGGATGAGCAACAATCTAAATACCAAACTAAAGGAATACGCTTTGGAACACAGCCCAGTAAGAACCACAGCGATCTTCCTTGGTTTTGAAAAACAAAATTACCATACTGGTAGGTACAGTAAAAGTTCTAAAGATTTTGCTATTTTTCGATATAAGACAAAAAAAGGGTACATCACTCAAGGAATCTCTGTGGAGGAGTTAAAACAGACTAAAAACTCTTTCCCTTTAGAGAATAGTAAAGCATATCGATCTTTATCAGCTCAAAATCAGAGCAAACAAATATTCAAGATTATCTACGCAGAGAGCAACCCCACTTTCTTTAAAATTTTATAAGTAACTACATTCACCATCACTTGAGACCTTAAGCATATTGAGAAAAATAACAATCCTTTTTATCAGCTCCTTTACCATTCTAATGATTGGTTTTTTAATCCCTCAGGATTTAAAAATGCCTGTTAAAGGAGCTACTAAATCAGACTATAATGACAATTCATTTTGGGCCTACCCTTGGGGGAAATCTTTAACACATAAGGGTGTGGACATTTTTTCAAAAAAAGGAACTGAGATTAATTCTTCTACTGCCGGACTCGTTTTATTTTCTGCAGAAATGGGTATGGGCGGAAAATTTGTTTTGGTCCTTGGGCCAAAATGGCGACTGCATTACTATGCACATCTAAACGAAATAAAAGCCTCTTCTTTATCTTTTGTAAGTCAGAACTCCGTAATTGGAACAGTAGGAACTAGCGGAAATGCAGCTGGAAAACCACCACACTTACACTATGCTATTGTTACTGCTTTTCCGTACATCTGGAGAATGGATTCGGACATACAAGGTTGGATGAAAATGTTTTATTTAAACCCAATTGAATATTTTAAAAACTAGTCTATAAAAAACAAGCCATTTAACCTAAGCTTATCAAATGTCTGCTAGACATTATTTCTATTTAATTAGACCTAATAGATTAAATACTTTTTCGGTAATTTGAGTTTTAAAATATGAACCCTAACTACATTAAGTTATGGCTTATTAAGATAAACGACTACAAATGACCGAAAAAGAACTATCAGAATTAACAGACGAAGAGCTTTTAGCCAAAGCAAAAAAAATGAAGTCAAACGCCATCATGAACGCAACGCTTATTGGAATAATGATTGGAATCACAATTTACGGCATGGTCAAAAATAATATTGGACTCTTCACCTTAATTCCTTTGTTTTTCTTATTCAGAGCATTTAATAATCCTAAAAATAAAGAAAAGGATAAAGCTCTGAAAAGCCTGTTAAAAGAAAGAAACTTAGCATAAATAAGAGATTTAAATCCTTTAGTTATTTCAAGTATTGAATCAAAAATGCTATTACCACAAGTCAGCAAGACCAATATTTACCTTACCCTAATCTTTTGCCATAATGATGTAGGTGTATTTGACTAGTTCGGCAGATACGTTATCGCCAACTCCCTACCCGCCAGATTCCCCATAAACACCCACGTAGTACCCATTGGAAGTGAATTAAGATTGACAAAAACTAACAAAAAGATGCCATAGATTAAACCCGCTTTATGCATTAGAAAATCTCCCGATTTTATGGA
>NZ_JBSRVI010000164.1:0-6162 GCF_055134445.1 Arcticibacterium sp. | reverse complement strand
TATATTACAGCTTTGCATTAAAATGATCAGTGGCAGAAAGAAAAAGGCAATATTTAGTTTCATAGGCTTCACTAATGGCACTTTATGTTTTTTTATCAATCTATTTTTCATCCTCAATGTCGTACTGCTTAATTTTTCGATACAGCGTTCTTTCTGAAATGCCTAAATCCATTGCCGCATATTTTCTTTTGAAATTATTTTTACGCAGTGCCTTTAAAATCATCTCGTTTTCGTTTCTCTCTAAAGAAAGAGACTCCTCCTCGGTTTCATGAGTGATGTCTTCCACATTATCACGTTTTCCTTGAAGATTGTCAATAGTTACTACGGTTTTATCGTCTTCTTTAGTATATAAAGGGTAAGGACTTTCATCTTCTTCCTCTTGGTTTGAAGACGTATAATTGCTTACAGATTCATGTAGCTCTTGAAAAAGTCTTGGGTTTTCATTGACAAAGTCTTCTCCTACATGCCCACCTTTAAGCATTCCTAATACCAGTTTCTTTAGCTCAGTGACGTCTTTTCTCATATCGAAAAGCACTTTGTAAAGAATTTCTCTTTCCGAAATATCGTTTCCTCCCACATCACCAAACTGACGAATAAGGGCAGGCAAGCCACTGGATTGGTTTCTAGGCAAATACTTTTCTAAAGCCTCTGCATTGATAATTCTAGCAGGCTCTAAAAGTGTAATTTGCTCTGCAATATTTTTTAATTGTCTGATATTTCCAGGAAACCTAAAAGACGTCAATATTTTCCTAGCTGCTTCAGTGAGTTCTACAGGCTCAATACGATTTTTTTCTGAAAAATCTGAGGTGAATTTTATAAACAGGAGCTCCATGTCAAAGCCTCTATCACGTAAAGGCGGAACGGAAATAGGTACAGTATTTAGCCTGTAGTATAAATCTTCTCTAAACCTTCCTCTTTCTACGGCCTCAAAAAGATTGACATTGGTGGCAGCTACCACTCTTACATTTGTCTTTTTTACCTTTGAAGAACCTACTTGAATATATTCACCATTTTCTAATACTCGGAGTAGCCTAGATTGAGTTCCTATTGGCATCTCTCCAATCTCATCTAAGAATATAGTACCCATATCGGTAGTTTCGAAATAGCCTTTTCTGTCATCTAAAGCACCAGTAAATGCTCCTTTGGTATGGCCAAAAAGCTCAGAATCGATGGTTCCTTCTGGAATGGCTCCACAGTTTATGGCAATAAAAGGTCCGTGTTTTCTTGGACTAAGGCCATGAATAATTTTAGAAAAGGATTCTTTTCCACTGCCACTTTCTCCACTAATTAGCACCGTAAGGTCTGTGGGAGCCACTTGTATCGCTATGCTTAAGGCATGGTTCAATGGTGCGGCATTCCCAATAATACCGAATCTATTTTTGACGGCTTGTATTTCTGGGCTGTTTGTCATTCTTTATACCAGTTCTTCTGTTACTACTTCTCCCTTTAAGGTGGCAGAAGTACATTCCGTGATTTTAACCATCACATAATCTCCTTTGACGTGCGAATCTTTAGGGATAATCACCATCTTATTGTCATCGGTTCTACCCTGTAAGAAGTCATCAGAACGCTTGCTGAAACCCTCAATAAGTACTTTTTTGACTTTACCGATAGATAATTCATTTCTTTCTAAAGCATGACCACGCTGTTTTTGGATCACTTCGTCTAATCTTCTCTTTTTAGTTGCTAGGTCTATGTCGTCTTCAAACTTCTTGGCAGCTGGAGTTCCTGGCCTTTCAGAATAGTAAAACATATAACCGTAGTCATACTTTACATAGTCCATTAAGCTGAGTGTTTCTTGATGGTCTTCTTCTGTTTCTGTACAGAATCCCGTTATCATGTCATGTGATATACCGCATTCTTCGCCCAAAATATCCCTGATGCTGTCTATTCTATTGATATACCAGGATCTGTCATAAGTTCTATTCATTAATTCTAGAATTCTAGAACTTCCACTTTGTGCAGGCAGATGAATGTAATTACAGATATTGTCGTATTTCTTGATGGTATGAAGCACTTCGTCTGTTATATCCTTCGGGTGGGAAGTAGAAAATCGCACTCTAAGGTCTGGATTTATATCCGCTACTTTAGCTAGTAATTGAGCAAAGTTCGTTTCTATTTCGCCCTCCTCGTTTTTCCACTTAAAAGAATCTACGTTTTGCCCCAGTAAGGTGACTTCTTTATAGCCTTTTGAGAAAAGGTCAATGGCCTCGTTAATAATAGTTTGTGGTTCACGGCTCCTTTCTCTACCTCTAGTATAAGGTACCACACAAAAGCTGCACATGTTGTCACAACCACGCATAATAGAAATAAAGGCTGTAACACCGTTAGTGCCCAATCTTACAGGAGTAATATCTGCGTAAGTTTCTTCTCTAGAAAGAAAAACATTTACGGCTTTCTGACCTGATTCTACCTCATTGATAAGATTTGGTAAATCTCTGTAGGCATCGGGGCCTACTACCATGTCCACAATCTTCTCTTCTTCCAGAAGTTGTGTTTTAAGTCTTTCTGCCATGCAGCCTAAAACACCCACTTTTACATCTTTTCTGCCTTTGTTTCTGGCGTTTATAAGAGCTAGTCTTTTTCTGACTTTCTGCTCTGCATGGTCTCTAATAGAGCACGTATTGAGCAAAATCAGATTGGCCTCATACTCTTTAGAAGTGGTGGTATATCCTGCATCTCGTAGAATTGATGTCACAATTTCGCTATCTGCAAAATTCATTTGACAGCCATAACTTTCTATATATAGTTTTTTAGTGCTTGTTTTGTTCTCATCCACCGAAATTCTAGCTTCATCTAAGCTAGCTTTTTCTTCTTCTGATAGCACTTTCATTTTACCTTTTAAATCCTCCATTTATTTTTCTTTTCCAAATTCGGATACAAAGATACGAATGGCTGACAGAATGTCAGGCTTTGCAACCTAAATAATGTTTGAAAGGTTTATCATGTGGTTAACCGTAAAATATCGCGTCTTATGCATTTAAAGGCTATAGTTTTAAAAATTTAATCCTTTGTTACAGCTTTTTATTTTTCGCCTACGTACTTTTAAGGACTATTATCTACTATAAAATATGAACTATAAACTTTTACTAACTTTTCTAATACTACCATTTTACCAGGTCTTTAGTCAGAATCAGATTTCTGGAGAGGTAATAGCTGAAAGTGACGACTTTGGTCTTCCTGGTGTAACCGTTCAGATAAAGGGCACCCAAATAGGTACTCAAACAAATGCTGATGGGAAATATCAAATCAAAGCAAAAAAAGGACAGATATTAGTTTATTCATTCATTGGAATGGAAAAAAAGGAAGTTTTAATAGAGAATCAGTCTGTTATAGATGTGACTTTGAATGAATTGCCCAATCAGCTGAATGAAGTTGTTGTTTTAACGGCTTTAGGTTTAGAGCGAAAAAAAGACGATGATTTAAGTTCTTCTACGCTTGTAGATGCGGAAGCGGTCAAACGCTCTGGAGAATCGGGTGTTATTCAGGGCTTATCTGGTAAAACTTCGGGTTTAACTATTGTAAGAAACTCAGGAGACCCAGGAGCAGGAGCATATATTCAAATAAGAGGTCAGAATACCATATCTGGAAGTTCGTCTCCATTGATAATTTTAGATGGCGTCCCTATTTCGAATAGTAGCAGCGGTGGTGGTGTAGATGGTGTGGTAGGTCAGTCAAGATTAAATGATATTAATCCAGATGATATCGCCAATATTACGGTCTTAAAAGGAGCAGCAGCTGCTGCTGTTTGGGGAACAGGGGCTGCCAATGGTGTGATTGTGATCCAAACCAAAAGAGGAAACCCAAGAGGGAAGAAGGTGAGTGTGGAAGTGGGTAATATGGTCTGCTTTGATGTTGTCAACAGGGAGTTTGAAAAACAAGATAAGTTTGGGCAAGGTAATCCTCTTATACATGAAACCGGCCGAGCTAGAGATGCCTATACCTATATATGGAACCCTACTTCAAGTTTATCTTGGGGAGATAGAATAAGAGATAGGATAGGAGGTGAAGATGATGTTAGGTTGGGGAATAAGCGTTTTGAGTCTGCTACAGGGAATGTCTATTATCCTATTTTGACTAAAAACTCCAATAACACATATCTTCAAGAAAATAGAGACCAAGTATTTCAAACGGGCTTTACCTGGAATAAATCTGTTAGTGTTAATATTAACTCTAACCTAGGGTCTACTTTTATGAGTTTTTCTAACTGGGATCAGAAAGGGATTTTAAAGGCAAATTCTGATTACAGTAGAACGACCGCAAGACTTAATAATGAGACTAAGCTTACTGAAAGAATAAAAATAAGGGTCAATTCAAGTGTGACACAGTCTACCTCAAATAGGATTCAGCAAGGTTCTAACCTGAATGGATTTTATTTAGGATATTTAAGAACACCAGCCGATTTTGACAATAGAGATTACATAGGAACATTTTATAATAGTGAAGGTACGGCTACTCAAAATGCCCAAAGGTCTTTTATTGGTAGAGATAGAAACTTAGGTTATTTAGGCGAAGAGGCTCCTTTTTATCCAAATCCTGGCTGGGTTATAAACCAGCAAGAGAATCCAAGTGAACTGCATCGTTTTCTTTTTAATCCTGAGTTAAATTGGAATATCACTAAAGGAATAAACTTTACCGCCAGATATGGTTTTGATTATTATAATCAATCCAGAGATTCTTGGTTTCCAGTAAACTCTTCGGGAGATGTTTTTCAAGGTTCTTTTGGCCGCAGCGAAACCACAGAAAGAAATACATCTGTCAATGCTTTTTTAAGTGGAACTCACATGCTAAAAGCTGAGCTTAACTTTTCTTGGATTTCTGGTATTCAATTTGACGATGGCTTTTATACCAGCTTTGGAGCTAATTCTACCATTTTTACCAATCCTTTCGTGGGTGACCTAAGAACATTTGGTAACGCAGAAGCTGCCAACGAAACTCCAGGTTTAACAAGGTTACGTCAGCGAAAGTCTGGTGCTTATGCTGTTTTAAATTCAGATTATAAAAATCAGTTCTTTTTTGAATTGACAGGGAGGTACGAGTTACCTTCTACACTTACCTCTCCTGTGTTTTATCCTAGTGCCTCTTTAGGTTGGGTTTTTACCGAAATGTTTAAAAATAGGTTCGTGACCTTTGGTAAGGTGAGAGCATCTTATGGAGAAGTGGGTATTGAACCTATTTCTTATGCTTCGCAAACTGTTTATTCCGCTTTTGACAGGGGCACGTCTTGGGGAGATGCTCTTTCGGCCAGCGTTTACGGTAATCCATTTGGTAGAAGTTCTAATTCCGGAAATCCAGATTTAAAGCCAGAGCGAGTTAGAGAGTATGAAGTTGGTACAGATTTAAGGTTTTTCAATGATAAAATATCTCTTGGAGTAACTTATTATGACAGAAAAACAGACCAAGCACTTCTAGCGGTAGACTTAGCTCCTTCCACTGGGTTTTCAAGTGTTTGGGATAACGCAGCCGTAATCACAAACAAAGGTTTAGAAATAGACATGGGTTTTAGAGTTGTGAAATTCAAAGACATAAATTGGAGAATCGACGCCAACTTCTCTCAAAACAAAAACATGGTGGAATCTTTAAGCGGGGTGAAGTCTGTGACGCTGAATGGTTTTACGGGTACTTCATCAAGAGTGGTAGAAGGAGAGCCTTTTGCAGCATTATGGGGTGGTAAATGGGCCAGAGACGACAACGGCTATATTGTTCTGAATTCTAATGGTTTTCCAGAAGTAGCTACAGAGGAAGGGGTGATAGGAGACCCAAATGCAAAATGGAAGGGAGGTCTAGGTTCTAATATTACTTGGAAAGGTTTATCGTTTTCTTTTCAGTTTGAAACCTTTCAGGGAAATGATATTTGGGCAGGTACAGAAAGTATCTTAAAGTACTTTGGAGTTCATCCAGAAACAGCCAACGAGTTTATTACTGACAGCCAAATGCGTACGGTAGATGGTAGAATAGTGGCCGCTGGAACTTTGGTAAGAGGAAACGTAATGGACTTTGGCTCTGGTAACGTCTTATTAGATTCGGAATGGTATACAGGCGTAGGTGGAGGTTTTGGGACGGTGTCTGAGCAGTTTATAGTGGATGGTAGCTGGACTAAACTAAGAGAGGTCAGTATGGCTTACGACTTACCACAAAATTTGATTAACAAAGCCAAGTTTA
>NZ_JBSRVI010000163.1:0-44635 GCF_055134445.1 Arcticibacterium sp. | reverse complement strand
ATTACCCACGGTTTGGGGTGTTATACCCATGTTTATTATGTACGAACCAGTGCTAATTTCTTGATTTTGTGCAAAAAGAGTAACGTTGAATTGAAGGATTATACATAAAATCCAAACACTATAATTTCGTTTTTTTGCAAAACGAATTAATAAATATAGTTGGCTAATAATCATCGTTTTATATTTTTCATGGATAAGCTTTAACAATAAACATAAATCAATACTTATGCAAAATTGAATGTTACTCAAAATCAGTTATACAGACATCTTTCAATAATTATACCACTTCCATGGCCATTAGAAATTTATCTTTAATGCAAATCAGATGTTGACTGAAAAAAGAAAAGGCAGAAAATATTGAAAATAAAAAGATTTCAAGATTATTGCGAGGCTAACAAAAGCCCCTGCTCGCATAGTTTTAGTGTTTAAATCTTCACCTATTCTATTTTTTATCATATGATTCGTCAACCAAGTATTTGCCTTTTAAATAGTCAACAGGTTAAACCCTGATTATGTATTGAATTCAAAGAGATAACTAATTAATTTAAAGGCTTTAGGTTAAATTGTTTGGAACAATTTAAATCCAACCCAAATGGTTAACCTTCCAATTGAATATTCTGACAAGCCAGTCACTCCTTATGGAGGCATGAGTTTAATTAAGAAATTTATTGACCAAGCAGAAATTCGAGACTTTCTGGGCACTTTGGATTTACCTCAACCTGGTTCCAATCGAGGTTATGCCCCTGACAAATAATTGAATCTTTTTGGCTAAGTATCTGGACTGGAGCAAGTCGGTATATTCACTGCGATTTGCTCAGGTAGGATAAGGTTCTTCAGTCTATATTTCGATGGGACAACATGCCTCACATATAGTCGTTTTTTTGGTAAGTTTTCTCAGAAAAGAAATACAGAAGTATTCCCTGCTTTACAACATTGGTTCTTTGAACAAATCAATGTAGATAACATTACTGTAGACTTTGATAGTACTGTCATACTCTCGGTATGGAGAACAGCAAGGGAGTGTGTGAGTTTATAATTCTAACAAGCGTGGAAGAAATTCACATCACCCACTCTTGGCTTTTGTAGGGCAGACTAAAATGGTGGCCAATGCTTGGCTTAGGCCTGGGAATAGTGGCAGTTGCAAGGCTTTTATGCAAGAAACTTTTAATCAATCATTAAAAGGAAAGAAAGTTGGTCTTGTACGAGCCGACAGTGACTTCTATACCGAAGAATTGCTGAGATATTTAGAGGAAGAAAAGCATAAATACATAATGGCTTTCAAAATGTATCCTAATGTAAAAAGTGAGGTTTTGGGGCTTAAAGACTGGGTGACTTTAGCACCTGGGATAGAGTTGAATGAAATGGTTTTCTGTCACCAAAATGTTAAGTCTAGAAGATATATTATAGTTAAAAAGCAAGTTGAGATTCGACCTAAAGCCCGTGGAAAGCAACTCTTTGAAGACTTGCCTGGCTATCCTTTAGTTGTTATGTAACCAACTTGGAATTACCTCTTGACCAAGTTTGGAATGTCTATAATACTAGAGCTGATTGCGAAAACAGAATCAAAGAATTTAATGACGACTTTGGTATAGAAAACTTCTGCCTACAGGACTTCTGGGCAACCGAAGCATCCTTTAGGTTCATCATGGTATCCTATAACTTAATGAGTTTTTCAGGCATTATGCGTTAAATCAACATAATAGAGCTACACTCAAAACATTAAAAGTCTATTGCTTTGCATTAGGAGCATGGACAGTAAATCATGCTAATAAAACGGTACTGAAAATTGCCTTACCAACTAAAAAAAGATCATGGAAGGATGGGGTTTTCGCACAAAAAGTAACCTTAGCCCGCCATTCAACTATTCTATTACGGAATTCCAGTTTAAAGGAGAATCTATCAAGAATATAAAACCAATTTATAAACCAGGATTTTGCGTTGTGGAATCATTATGAGTACTTAAAGTTCAATAAATCAGATAATTAAATTCAATTTTCATAGAAACGTTATGGTGATTGAGTTTAATTGCTTTTATGTACTGATTTGAAGCAATTTAGCTACGGTACCAATAACTATCGGGAGATTGCCTAATGCATAAATGGGGATGAATTGCATTGCAATCAAATCATCCCAAAATTAGCTTTCCTAGATGGCACCCTTTGACCGGAATATTCAATATATCATAAACCGGGTTCAACTAATGATTTTCTTATAGGCAGCTTTGAGACTGCTAATGAACAGTGAACATGCTTTCGGTGAAGTTGATTTTTAAGTTGACTAATGAGAATTGGTTATGTTTATAGTAAACTTGACGATAGTAATAATTTATCTGGAAATGATTAAATATTTATAGTTGCTTGGAACCTTTAATGGAGACCCTAATAAATATCCCATTTTATTCCAAATTTAAGAATCAACTAGAGGGAGAATGTTAAGGTCTGGAGGGGAGCTTAATATAGTATTTAGGTGGAAAACAATATTAGACAGAGGAGGTTTTTAAAATACATAATTCTTCTATCAAGAGTATTAAGGAAATTTTACTGTTATCTATTATAAGTGGAAAGGAAAATCGAAATATAAATTCATTCTTATATTTGTTGGCTGTTTCTCGCTTTCAAATCCGGTCTAAAAGGTGTCTATTTGTTGCTGGTCATGGTAAGTATTTGTAAACTATAGTAGGTTGTCGCACAAAAGATTATAATAATCGTACATCTGTAAGGATTTTATTTTAATAGAATACAGGCACTTCACAAAGTGTAGTGTCCCAAACTGAAAATTTTAATGATTCAAGTTGTTCATAGAGCTCTTAATATTATAGAATATATTGCTGCTAGTGGCAGGAAGGATGTTCCTCTGGCAGAGATTGCCAACCATCTAAAATTAAATCATGGAACTTGTGCTAATATCATAAAGACTCTGGTTATTCGTGATTATTTGGAGAAAAACCCTAAAAAGGGGTATGGGCTGGGAGGCATGTTGTATTCTTTAACTGGAGATAATTCTTATAGTATAGATTTGATAAACGCTTCTCGCGATTTGTTGTCAGAATTGATGATATCTATCAATGAAAATTGTATGATCGGTATTTTGAGAGGCGATATGAGAGTAAGTCTTCACGATGTGTACGCAGAACAAGAATTGCATGTCATAAATAAGCGTGAGAAAAAGGCCTTTGAAACTGCTTCAGGCAGGGTTTTGTTAGCCCACTTGACTGAAAAGAAAATTAATGATTTTATTCAAACCTATGGATTGCCATCTGCAGAAGTTTGGCAGGGAGTGCAAACGGAATCTGATTTTAAGGAGGCTTTGATAGATATTAAAAAAACGGGATATGCCCTTCAAATGGCTCGTTCTGGAATTTTGGGGGTTGCGATGCCTATAGAACAGAATGGTGAAGTTGTGGCTGGGCTAGGTGTCTTTTTGCCAAAATTTCGATTTGATGAGTCTACCAGTGAAAATATTTTATTACAAATGAGGAAGACTGCTAAGGAAATAGGTCAGGCATTGCCATAGAATTTTAAAAGTATATTTTCAATAGGTGGTCTGGCAGCTCAATTTGTCTTGAGAATTCAAAATAATAGTAAGTCTAACTCTTCAGGAGCTGGTATATGCTGTGTTAAGTTAAGTTTGATTAAATAGAGGTCATGTCTATTCTTCAGCCTAAGTGCTGTTTCTCCTTACTATAGGTATACTCTAATACTAAGCAATTTAATGTTAAGTTATTACGCTTTGAAAGAGTTTATGGCTTCTTTATTTGTAATAGATTCCATGTAGACCTTTATACGAACTGTGCAGTTTCTCATATAATTTTTTGGATACTCATTACATGCAGCTAATCATGATTTATTAAAAGTGAGCTCCATGCTTATCTTTTGTAAACTGGCTTTGGTTTTTAGATGGAAACTTTCTGTCTTTAAAAATTGAATCCGTATCACATTTTCCCATCCTTTTAGTTAATACAGATTTTTCATAAGCCAGATATCCTTTTTAGGGGTGAATATTTGGCATAAATGGTATTGTTCTAATTTATTACTGGATATTTTTTTGTGAAATTCTTCTGAAAAGGCTTTGTAATTATAAGCAGGCTTTATATTTTTGTATATAAAGTATTATTCAATAATATAAAATAAATTTTAACCCTCTTGAAATGATGAAAATTTATAACCGAAAAAAGCAAGTCTTATTGCTGCCACTTCTGTTCTGGGCGAACGTACTTCTCGCCCAAACAAACATTACTGGATTAGTTACTGATTCCGAGACTGGTATGGCCTTGCCTGGGGCATCTGTGGTAGCAGGTAATAATGGCAGCATGACGAATGGAGAAGGTCAGTACAGTATTAAAGTGGAGTCTCAAGATACTAAACTGATCGTCTCTTTTTTAGGGTACCTAAGCCAAAGTGTAACTATTGGCGGACGCTCCCAAGTTAATATTGTATTAGAAGCGAATACATCACTTTTAGACGAAGTGGTAGTAGTAGGCTATGGAACGGTTAAGAAGAGTGACCTGACGGGGTCGGTATCTTCTATTAAGAATGAAGAAATAACAGCGTTTCCAACTGCTAATGTTATGCAGAGCTTATCTGGACGAGCTTCAGGTGTACAAGTGAAACAGAATACTGGTGCTCCGGGGGCTCCAGTAAGTGTGCGTATTAGAGGGACAAATTCCATTCAAGGCAGTAATGAGCCATTATATGTAATTGACGGTTTTCCTTATTCTGGCAGTAGTCCAACTGTCCTTAGCAATAATGATATTGAAAGTATTGAAATACTAAAGGATGCTTCGGCCACAGCAATATATGGTTCCAGAGGGGCTAATGGCGTGGTGTTAATTACAACAAAACGAGGTAAATCAGGAAAAACTACTGTCGATTTCGAATCTAGTTATGGTGTCCAGACATTACGTAAGAAGCTAGACTTGATGGATTCTCAACAATATATGACTTTCTATAATGAGCAGGCTCAAAATGATAACTTGAGCCCTTATTTTACTCAACAAGAAATTGATCAAGCAGGTAATGGGTTCGATTGGCAAGATTTAGTTTTTGGTAGTGCCCCTATAAAAAATAACAATCTATCTATAAATGGGGGAACAGAAAAAACACGTTTTTCTGTATCCGGAACTGTTTTTGGTCAAGATGGTATAATTAAAGGGAGTAATTACAAGAAATATTCTTTAAGAGGGCATTTTACACATGAAATTAATAAAATGCTTTCTGTAGATTATGGCGTAACACTTACTAGGAATTCAATAGAAACTAAAAACTCAAGTGGTGGAAATAGAGGAGGCTCCATGATTGGGGCGGCTATTTCAGCACCACCCACTCTCACACCTTATAATGAGGACGGTTCATATAGAGTATTGGCAACATCTTATCCATTTATTTCAAATGTCTTAACCAATCCATTGAATCACATAAATGAACAAACAAATGGTTCTGTTGCCAATATAGCTTTGGCTAACGCAGCGATCTCGTTCGAGCCATTCGAAGGTTTAATTTTGAAAATCTATGGTGGTGCGGAGAATAATGACTCACGCACCAATAATTACACCTCGGTAAACTTTATTAATTCTACTGGAGGTGCAAGCGTTTCGGCTTCGAATAATCTAAGTTTATTAAACGAAAATACGTTAACATATACCAAAACCTTTAATGATAAACATGCACTTACTGCTCTTGCAGGCCTTACTTATCAGGATTTTAAGTACGAAGGACTCTCTGGATCGGGAAATGGATTCTTAAGTGACGCCACCGAATCTTATGACCTAGCTGCGGCAGAAAATCCAGGTATTCCTGGCTCAAGTTATTCTTATTCTACATTAGTCTCCTATCTGGCCAGATTGAATTATAATTATGACAGCAAGTATTTATTTACAGTGAGTATGAGAAGTGATGGTTCTTCCAAATACTCTGAAGGCAATAAGTGGGGGTATTTTCCTTCTGGAGCTTTTGCTTGGAGAGTGATGGAGGAAGATTTTATGCAAAACGTTTCTTTTCTTACTGATTTGAAATTCCGCACAAGTTTTGGGTACACGGGTAGTCAGGCCATTGGTGCTTATGCTACATTGAATCAGTTAGCATCCGGTAAAACTATATTTGGTGATGTTCTTTTTAACGCTTTTGCACCAGGGACTACTTTACCTGGGGATCTAAAGTGGGAAACTACAGAGCAGTTTGATATGGGTTTAGATTTTGGTCTATTGAATAATAGATTAAAACTTACGGTGGATGCTTATATGAAAAATACAAGGAACCTTTTGAATACAGTTCAGTTGCCTTCATCTCTCGGTTTTACACGAACAATTCAAAATGTGGGACAAATTCAAAACAAAGGCCTTGAGTTTTCCACCGATGTAATAGTCTCGGATAAAAGTTTCAGTTGGGATATAAATGCTAATATTAGTTTTAATAAAAGCAAGGTTGTAAAACTATACGGAGGTCAAGATATACTTGGAGGTTCTGCCAATGTGACATTTATTAATGATAATACGAGTTTATTACGAGAAGGAGAGCCAATGAGTGTGTTCTTTGGTTATTTAAAAGATGGGTATGACGAAAATGGGAAAGAAATTTATAAGGATGTCTCAGGAGCAGATGGTTCTCCAGATGGTATAATAAATCAATTTGATAAAACCATTATTGGAGATCCTAATCCTAACTTCATTTACGGAGTTAATTCAGTAATGAAATACAAAGGTTTTGACTTGAGCATCTTTCTTCAGGGCTCACAGGGCAATGATATCGTAAATGTAAGTGCCATTGGAAATTCTCTAGATTACGGATTTGGTCTGAACATGCTCAGTAGCGTGTATGATGATCATTGGACGCCTACTAATACAGATGCTAAGTATCCGGCTATTACTCGAAGTCTGAATATGCGTTATTCAGATAGGTTGGTAGAAGACGGTTCATATATTCGACTCAGAAATATTCAGTTGGCCTATAATTTACCAATAGGGAAAATGGGAATGGATTGGATGAGGAATGTTCAGTTATATGCGAGTGGTCAGAATTTATTAACTGTTACCAAATATTCTGGGTGGGATCCAGAAGTTAACTCACAAGGAGGGTCTAACTCTATCGGTCAGGGAATTGACCATTATTCTTACCCTACAGCAAAATCTGTCACTTTTGGAATTAAACTAGGTCTTTAAAATTCAAGAATCATGAAAAAAATAATTTTTATAATAGCTTTCGCATTTCTTGGTTTCAGCTGTGAGGATGTATTAAAAGAAGCACCGAAATCATTAGCTGTAGAAACATTTTATAATACCAATGCAGAGGTAGAGTCTGCTCTAGGTGCAATATATCAAGCACTTCGAAGTGACAATGCAATGGGTGCACTTTACCCTGCCCAATTGGAAGCGTATACAGATTACAGTTATGGCCGGGGGAGTTATGGTGTTCTCTCTACTTTCCAGGGACTTGATGGAAATAATGAGGGTCGTATCGGATCTATGTGGAATACGTTTTATTTGGCTATTAGGAATGCAAATATAGTAATTGCCAATGTGCCGGATGGTGAGAAGTTAGTGGAAGAAAGTAAGAAGAAATACATAGCAGAAGCGAAATATCTAAGGGGTTTGGTGTATTTCATTATGGTTCGAAATTGGGGCGGAGTGCCAATTAGAACAGAAGCGAACATGACCGATCTTGAGATTGCACGTAGTTCAGCAGAAGAGGTATATCAATTAATTTTAGCCGATCTTGAGTATGCCGAAACGAATCTCCCAGACATGGTTCAGATTTCTGGTAAGCCATCTCTTTGGGCTGCCAAGACTTTATTGGCTGATGTACATTTTTATAGAGGGGAATATGCCGACGCTCGTGATAAAGCAGGTGAAGTGATAGCTTCTGGTAGGTATGGTTTGGTTCCTGTTTCTACTGTAGATGACTATGAAAATGTTTTTGGCCAATCGGTAGTAACTACCTCAGAAGAAGTTTTTTACCTAAAGTATTCACACCAAGGTAACAACCAAGGATGGTGGTTTGTACAATTCATTCACCATCCCGGTACAGGCTTATTTGGTGGTGGAGGCTATTATGCCCATTATAGTGATTTAAAGTCTAATTCAGTATTGGCGAACATGGATCCAAATGACTTGAGATTTCAGTTGTGGTATAATTGGAATATTGGGCTTGGGGAAAACACGCTACTTAATAAAAAATTCAGTGATCCAGAGGCCGCAGGAGGTGGTGCAACGTCAGGGAATGACTACCCTTTGTATAGATACGCAGATGTTCTCCTAATTTATGCTGAGGCAGAGGCAAAAGCTGCAAACGCAGTAACTGCTGATGCAGTTGAAAAATTGAATATGGTGCATAGAAGAGCTTATGGGAAAGAGGCGAATGTGTCCTCTGATGTTGATTTTAAAGGAAGTGATTATTCACTTGATGATTTTGTGAACCTAGTGATTGAAGAAAGAGGGTATGAGACTCAAATGGAGGCTAAGCGTTGGCTAGATCTTAAAAGAACTGGTCAGCTGAAAGAAAGGATTAAGGCTGCTTCTGGGATTGATGTGAAGGAGAAGCATCTCTTATGGCCAATTCCAAACTCTGAATTGAATTTCAATTCATTGATTGATCCATCAAAGGATCAAAATCCAGGGTATTAAATATGTTTACAATACCCATGCAGAAGGATTTTTATCCTCTGCATGGGGTATTGTTTGTGTATTCCAATACTTAATCTAAACCCTGTACTAACTATGAGACAAAAGAAAATCTTGTTTTCTGTTATATCTACTTTATTCTTTTTACTCGCTTTAAATGCTTTTGCTTTTGATCATTTCATTAAAAGAGATGGGGACAAGTTGAAAGATGGTGAGAAGACCTTTCGGTTCATTGCGGTAAATGCCCCAAATATTAATGGTCATTATGATGGGTATAAAAATACTAACCCATCCAGTGGTTATATCTATGACCCTATGGAGCTAAGCTATGAGATGGAATCACATTTCAAGGATATGGATCAGATGGGGGTAACTGTTACTAGAAATTGGGGAATTACAGTTAATAATGGCTTAGGAGAGTTTGAAGCTTTAGTTGAAGGTCCAGGTGAGTATAATGAAAGGGCTTTTCGTAGAATTGACAAAATGCTAGAATTATGCAATAGATATAATATCCGGATTATCCTGTGCTTGGTTAAAGAAAATAAATATTGGGGCGGAACACATGACTTTGCAAATCTTTACGGAGGAGGTGATTTCTATAAAGATCCAAAAGTGAAATCTGGTTTTAAGGATTTACTAAAAACATTCGCCAATCGAAAGAACTATTACACAGGTGTCCCTTATAAAGAAGATAAGGCTATTATGGCCTGGGAGTTTGGTAATGAAGTGCCTAACAAGCAAGGGCCGTGGATTAAAGAAATGGGAGAGTACATGAAAGCTATTGCTCCTAATCAGCTTATAGCAGACCCGAGGCGTGCTAATGGGATAAAGCAAATGCGTGAACTTGTAGACGATGTTGTTCAGAATATAGCCGTTGTGGATATAGTTAAGACTCGTCAATACCCGAATTACCGAAACTCAGTTTCTGAATTATGGGCTGAATGTGAGGGGAAAAGACCAATGTATATTGACGAATTTCAGGCTCTAGAAGGTTTTACTGAAATCTTGGAAGAGATACTAGAAACTGGAACAAGTGGTGGATTGCTATGGAGTCTCATGAAACCACAATATAATGGAGGCATCGGAGGGCATGCATTGTTTCATGCTTACTCTTGGGGTGGTAGTCGTTGGCCAGGGTTTGATAGCGGAGAATATTTTAACGAGCGTGGCAATCTAATGCAAATTAGAGAATATGGATATAAGATAAGAGGGGAAAAGGTTCCTCCCATACCTGCACCTTCTGACGCTCCATTTTTATTCGAAGGACTACGTAATGATGCTGTAGCCTTAAAGTGGCGATGTTCGCCAGGTGCAAGATATTATAATGTTGAACGTGCGGTAAGTCCTCTAGGTCCCTGGCATAATGTGAGTGGAGATATAGATATAAGCTATGATTTATACTTCTATCCATTATTCACGGATTCAGGTATTGTTCCGAACCAATCCTATTACTATCGGGTATTTGGCAAGAATGAATCCGGGGTTTCACTAGCTTCTAATGTAATAGGGCCAATTAGGCCTGCGGTAAAGATGGTTATGGATAATATGGAAGACTTTTCTTTAACTTATTCATCCAGTCCAAATCTTAAGATCTCTAAGGAATCATGGCCACGGTTAAGACAAACCGAAGAAGATTTTTTTCAAGTGGAAAGAGAAATGCAAAGTGATGCGGGAGAGATAGTTTATGGTGCTGATGAAATTAAATGGATTCAGGTTTTTGCTTTTGGTAATGAGGAAGAAACACTGGATATAGAGTTTTCTATGGATGGAGAAATTTGGAAATCTTTACCGGAGGGCTCTCTTCTTAAAACACATAGGGAGGCTTATGCGAGCCAAATTTCAGGAATGAAAGACAACTCTGTGGATAAGTACATCTATAAAGTACCAGTTCTACCAGAAGGGACGGCTTATGTGAAGCTATTGACCGGCAACGCAAATGCACAAAACACTTTTCCATGGATAGGACGTGTTCATCTTGGTTTTAATGGGCAAATAAAAACTAGACGCTAATACTATACAATATGAAAAACCTTCAAATAATAGCATGTCTCTTTTTAGCTCTTTTTTCTTCAATAACATTGCAGGCTCAGGTACAGGATGAAACAGATCTTGTTCAACCCTTTTATATAAGTCCTAGAACTGGAGAGCAGCATATTGAACTTAGCGGGAAATGGCAGCTTGGATACAAGGATAAAGGTATTTCTCAGATTGAAGAACTGGATGCAGTAACCAATTGGATTGAGACAGAGGTTCCCGGCGGTACAGTTCACTGGTCTTTGTATAGGGCGGGGAAACTTCCTAATATGTACGCACATTTGAATTCAGAACTTTATGAATGGGTAGAGGATTCAGTTTGGTATTATAAAAAGTCCTTTGACCTGAAAGAGGGGATTGGTAAAAATTATGCAATGCTTGTTTTTGACGGTGTAGATTACTTTTCGAAAGTCTGGTTAAATGGTAAGCTTTTAGGAAATCATCAAGGAATGTACGGAGGACCGGCTGTTGAAGTCAGCAAATTGCTAAAAAAGGAAGGGAATGAATTATTGGTGGAGGTTCGTTCTGGAAAAGAAACTAGAGAAAAAGGAGAGGCTGGACGTCGCAATCCGGCAAATGTTATAAAAGGATGGGAGTTTACTGGTGCAGTAGGTGCAGAACCTTTTTTTACGGTCGGCATGTGGCAAGGGGTTCGATTGGAGATTGTGCCCAAAATGCACCTCGAAAGACCATTTTTGATTACTAAAATTAATGACAAGGGTGAGGTCTCGCTTGAACTTAAAATCGAATTATTTGACAACCAGCAATCCCTGCAGTACAATTTGCATCCATGGACTCAGGCAAATTTAAGAAAAAAGGGTTTCTATAGCGAACATCTTTATAAAGAGTTTGCGGTAGAAAAAGGCCTGAAGGATGTATTTCTTATTGTTGAGATGACAAATTCGGATGGAGAAAAAATACAAAAAGAATGGCCAATTGATTTGTTTGAAAAAAGAAACTGGATTAGCAGAGAATTCTCTATATCTAATCCAAAGTTATGGTGGCCCAACGGCATGGGGGAACAAAATCTGTATAAGGTAAATGTAGCTCTAAAAGTTGGAGGAGCGATACTAGATCGTATTGGTTTTGATTACGGTATCCGTACAATTGAAACTATTAAAAGTGCAGGGCCTCAGGTTGGCGATTTCTGGGACAATTGGCAATTTGTAGTGAATGGGAAGCCATTTTTCATGAAGGGTGTCAATTGGATGCCTGCGGATGTGTTGCTGGATTTACCTCCTGAAAAATATGAATGGCTAGCTCAAGTAGCCAAAAATGCAGGAGTGCAAATTTTTAGAATTTGGGGTGCCGGTTTAATTGAGACTGAAGCTTTTTATGAAGCTTGTAATAAGGCGGGTATAATGGTTTGGAGTGAGTACTCAATGGCTAATTGGGAGGCACCAGAGTTTCCTCTCCATGTTTTTGAATCGCAAGTAATGTGGAGTATTTATCGTTTAAGAAATCATCCATCTTTAGCTGTTCATTCGGGTGGAAATGAATATAACGCTTATTCCGAAGCGAATTCTGCATTAACGGGGATTCTAGAGCGGTCATTAGAAATGTTTGATGGAACAAGGCCTTTTCGCAGAGCTAGCCCAGATGAAGGTAGTATTCATACCTATCCAGATATGGATCCAACATGGTATCTCAGAGAATATAAATCAGTTCCCTTTATTGCAGAAAGTGGTATGCACAGCATAACGGAACCACAGTCTTTATATGAGGTGATAAACCCGAAAGAATTCCAAAATTTAGGTGATATGTATAGCGATTCGTTTAAAGATAATCATCCTGAGTTTTTGCATCACTTTGTTGAATTTCAGGCTAATCGAATTCCACGTATGATGAGCAGAGCATCTCATATCGATGATATGCAAAATCCTTCGTTGGAGTCTATTGCAGAAGCCTCTCAAGTTGGTGCGGGCGAATTTTATCAAGTAATGTCTGATCTTATGCAGGGAAATTATCCTGTTACTACAGGCTTATTACCTTGGGTTTTCAAACGTCCTTGGCCCGTGGTGTCTGCTATTCATTTGGTGGATGGTTTTGGGCAACCTTCGGCTCCTTATTACTTTTTGAAACGAACTTATGAACCAGTACATGTATTGGTCAGGTTGGAAAATCTATTATTGAAGGGTGGAGAAAAAATACCATTAGAAGTGGCTGTAATAAATAGTCATGATGAGGAATTAGAGGGATACAGCGTAGAACTTAAAGTACTTAACTCGAAATTCGAAAAGCTTTTCAGTAAACAGTTTAAAGCAAACAAGTTGGCTGGTAATTCAACCGTAACCGAAATAGGTAAAGAAGAATTTCAAATTCCAGCTAATCTGAATGATAACTACTTTTTTGTTTTAGCGGAATTGAAAAATGGGGCTGGAGAATTGATTTCGCGTTCGGTTTATTGGCCTAGAACACTCTCGATGATGAATGATGAGGTGACTGCAAAAAAGTTTCGAGAATCGCCACAGCCGTGGCCAATACTTGAAAAAGGGCCTTGGTTAAAAAAGGAAGTAGAAATGAGTAAAACACAGATTGAAACGAAAATTCTGTCTGTAAAGGAAGAGGACGGACAGACCCATTTGAGAGTGAAAATTTCAAATAAGGGAATCAATCCGGCATTTAATACCGCTTTAGACATAGTAGGCGAGAAAAGGTGTTTTTATACAGACGATAATTACTTCTGGTTAGGGGTAGGAGAAGAGAGAATCATGGATCTACATATAGAATGGAGAGAAAGAGACAAGAAGAACTTAACAAAGTTATCTGTGAAAGCTTGGAATGCTGATGAACAAACGAAAAAACTATACCCTTAAAAAATAACCATGAAACACTTTTTAGTATTATTATTTATATGCAGTCTAATGGAATCTCATGGGCAGAATTCATCAGGAGGTTTTGCTCCACTTTTTCCTTTCGTTGTATCCTATGACGGACCACAGAATGTGACGAACATGTCGCATCTTTTAGATGCTCCAGCAGGGAAGAATGGTTTTGTTCGTATAGCTGATGGGCACTTTGTGAATGACCGAGGGCGAGTATGGTTAAATGCAACAAACTTAACAGGTTCTGCCAACTTCCCTTCTCATGAAGATGCGGATTTACTGGCTCAAAGATTGGCAAGGTTTGGGATTAATTGCGTGAGGTTGCATTATATGGACAGCGATTATGGCAACTTTTTGGAAGAGAAAGAACAAGGGATTTTTACGCTTGATTCGTATACTCAAAGAAATTTGGATCCAAAACAAATGGATAGGATGGATTATATGATATCTCGATTCAAGGAGGTGGGTATTTATACAAATATGAACCTTCATGTCGCCAGAAAGATGGACGAAAGAGACGGGTTTTCTGGAATAAACCAACGCCCAGCTTTAGATAAAGGACTTGATAATTTTGATCCTAGGATGATTGAGTTACAAAAGGAATTTGCTAGAGATGTAATGACGCATATTAATCCATACACGGGCATGTCTTATGCTGTTGACCCGGCTATAGCTATGGTAGAGATAAATAATGAAAATGCACTTTTTAGACAATATTTGTCAGGTTATATTGACAAGCTGCCTGAACGTTACGCTTCTGAATTTCAAAAACAATGGAATGACTGGATTCATGAGGAATATAGTTCTCTTGAGGAGTTGAGCCAAGCTTGGGGTTTGAGCAAGGACGAATTATCGGATCAATATCAAGAGAAAAGGATTTCTACAGTCAATAGGACTGTAGAATATTCACCACTTGTTCGTGATTTTTACAAGTTTATTTATGAAATAGAAAGGAATTATTGGACAGGAATGTACGATTATTTGAAACAAGATCTTGGTGTTAAGTCGGTAATTTCTGGTACACAATTAAGATATACTTCGCCTTTTTTACAGGCCGAACTTGACTATGTAGATATACATGCCTATTGGTGTCATCCTAGTCCCGTAAATCCTAATTGGGAAATAGGCAATGTGTCTATGGTCAATTCCATGAGTCTTATGTCTGATTTGGCCGTGCAGCGTATAGAGGGTAAACCTTATACCATTAGCGAATATAACCACCCTTTCCCAAATCAATATGGAGCAGAAGGGCAGCCTATGCTTAGAGCTTATGGGCGTATGCAAGGCTGGGATGGGGTATTTCAATATACCTATAACCACAGGCTTGATTTTCAACCGCAGTCAATGACTTATTTCTTTGATATGATAGCTCGTACCGATGTGCTTGCTCATATGCCGGCATGTGCCGCTATTTATTTACGAGGTGATGTGAGCGAGGCAAAGGAATCTGTGGTGGCTAAAGTAAATCATAGTTCTTATTTCGAAGGACTCGCTAGGGAAAGGAAGGTTACTGCTGGGATAGGCGTGGCAGGGTATTCACAGGAGTTGGCTTTAATGAAAAGAGTGAGCGTTGATTTGACGGAAGACCCTGTTGTTCAAAAACAAATATCCTCATCGTTTCCGAAGGATGAGAAAATAATAAGTAGTAGCAATGGAGAGCTTACCTGGAATAGAGAAATAGAAGGAGCTGCTTATTGGACAATAAATACGGACAATACAAAATTGTTCACAGGATTTCCTGAAGGAAGAGTTATAGAACTAGGAGGAGTAAAGCTCGAAATTGGTAAAACAAGACTAGAATGGGCTACAGTATCTCTTACTTCACAAAATGGAAATGGTTTAGGGGAGTCAGAAAGCTCAACAAGTATTCTTTTGACAGCAACCGGCTTGGTAGAAAACAAAGGAATGGAGATTGAAAAACTTCCGAAAAATAAAATAAGACTTACTAATTGGGGAGAAGGACCAATACAGGCTGAAGGGATACCAGCAAAAATTACAATCCCTTCATCTTCTAAAAAAACAAGGTGTTTTGCATTAGATCCTCAAGGTAATAGAAAGGGTGAAGTAAAAGTAAAAAGAAGTAGAAATGGCTCTTCCGAAATTGAAATTGGGCCTTCTTATGAAACCGTATGGTACGAAATAGAAATAAAATGACAATTAAGAGACTCAAATGAGAAAAATAACTATACCCTACAAATGGCAGTTAATTATACTGCTTTGGTTTGCATACTTTTTGAACCAAGGAGATCGACAAGTTTTCAATGTGGTTATCCCACTGATCAAAGAAGATTTAAACCTTAGTGATATTCAAATTGGTTTGATTGCTACAATCTTTACTCTTGTTTATGGTGTTTTGGTCCCTTTTGCTGGTTTGGCTGGCGACTTACTACGTCGTAAATGGATTGTATTTTACAGTCTCTTAGTGTTCAGTTTAGGAACCCTGCTTACAGGGTTTAGTAGTGGAATGATTCTGCTTATCTTATTCAGAAGTATCGCTACTGGTGGAGGTGAGTCTTTTTATTATCCTGCTGCGACTTCGTTAATTGGTCAGTTTCACAAAAAGACTAGAGCCATGGCTTTGTCTATTCATCAAACCTCACTTTATACTGGTATTGTGGCTAGTGGGTTTATTGCCGGTTATATTGGTGAGCATTATGGATGGCGTTCTTCATTTTATGTCTTTGGTGGTGTAGGAGTACTTTGGTCCATTGTTGTATTTTATAAACTGAAGGATTCGCCAACGGACACAACAAATTTAACCCAAGAAAGACCGAAGTTTAAGGAGATATTAAGGGCCATTTTGGCGAAAAAAACTGTTTACTTTCTAAGCTTGGCCTTTGGAGCTATGGTGTTTGTTAATATTGGATACCTTACCTGGATGCCAACCTTCCTGCACGAAAAATTTGATATGTCACTCTCGTCGGCCGGTTTCAATTCCATGTTTTACCATCATCTTTTTGCTTTTGTAGGGGTTATGGTAGGTGGTAAACTATCTGACCACTTTGCAGCTGTTAGAAAAAGAGTGAGGATGGAAACTGTGTTAATCGGCTTACTTCTTGGGGCACCATTTATCTATATGTTGGCTGTAAGCGACTCTTTGATGTGGTGTTATATAGGCATGGGGTTGTTTGGCTTTTTTAGAGGAATATATGACTCCAATTTATTCGCCGCCTTATTTGATGTTATTGAGCCCAAGTACAGGGCGTCGTCAATGGGATTAATGTTAGCTTTTGCTTTTACTATCGGTTCTTTCGCTCCGGTTTTATTGGGTTGGATTAAGACGGTCTCTGGTTTATCCGTTGGCCTGTCTGCTCTTTCCTATTTCTATCTAATCGGTGCTGTTTTAATTTTTATCGCAATTAAATACTCTTTTGACAATGATTATTATGAAGAAAATTAGTCTACTTACTCTACTAGTATTTGCTTTTCAGGGGCTTTTAGCTCAGCCATCTCAGAAATACTTTGATAATTGGGATGACCCCTATATCCAACAAAGAATAGAAGATGGAATAAGGCAAAACAGAATGGGAGGGTTTACAATACGGTTTGAAAACCTAAGTGGTGAGCCTATAAATGATGTTAGCTTTGAAGCCAAACAGACCAAGCACGACTTCTATTTTGGAGCCAATGGTTTTATGGTTAAAGGCTTTGAAGATCCCAAAGAGAATGAATTGTTTGAAAAGCATTTCACTCAACTTTTCAACTTTGTTACAGTTCCATTCTACTGGCCAGAATTAGAACCAGAGGAAGGAAAGCTGCGATTTGACAAAAATAGCGAATCGATTTATAGACGACCTGCACCAGATGTGGTACTTGAATTTAGTGACAAATATGGGCTAACTCCAAAGGGGCATACCTTGGTTTGGGATAATCCACGTTGGTCGCTTCCTAAATGGCTTCCGGCTAATGAGGAGATTATGGAACAAAAAATAAGCAAGCGAATAGAAGAAATTGCAGAAAGGTATGGGCATTCTATTCAGATTTGGGATGTAGTGAACGAAGTAACAGATAGGCATCCAGATGTACTGATGCCTAAAGACTTTACTTTTAAATCATTTAAAGAAACAGAACGTCTTTTTCCTTATAGCAATGATTTGACTCTAAATTTCACCACAGGTATTTGGGGAAGGAGCAATAGACGTGAATATAGTGCAGATTATCTATTGATTGATAATATGAAACTTAGAGGTGCTAAAATGGACGTTATTGGAATGCAGTATCACAATTTCAGTGAGGATGATTACTGGAAAATTCTAAAGGGAGAACAATTTAGTCCGCAATCCCTTTACAAGACACTTGACCTTTATTCAGATTTTAATTTGCCACTTCATGTCACTGAAATTACGGTGTCGTCTTTGTCAGATAAAGGGCCAGAATATCAGGCTATAATGACTGAAAATTTATACAAACTATGGTTCAGTCATCCTAAGGTTGAAGCCATCGTTTGGTGGAACTTGGTAGATGAAACTGCTGCTCCTGGGTATACACGAGCTGATGGAAGTGTGGTTAGGGGAGAAGACAAATGGATGGGTGGTTTGCTAAATAGAGATTTTAGTAAAAAGCCATCTTTTGAAGTGTTAGACAGGCTGATAAATAAAGAATGGAAAACACAGGTAACGTTAAAAACAGCCGAAGATAAAAATAGAGCTCACTTTACAGGCTTTTATGGTGAATACGAATTGGTGATTAAGAAAGGAGGAAAAACATATAAAAAGACACTAAATCTAAGTAAGAAAAGTGCATCTGATCAGGTGGTTATTTTAAATTGATAAACAAAATTCTATGAAAATTATTGATATGAAAGTACGTACTGTGGCTATTCCAATGAATGCCATGTTACGTCACAATACAGGGGTTCATCCTGGGTACTTAATGAGGACTGTTCTTGAGCTTATTACTGATGAAGGAATCGTGGGCTTAGGGGAAGTTGGCGGTGGAGATCAAAGGGCAGCCTTGTTGAAGTTGAAACCAAGAATTATTGGAATGGATCCCTTTGGAATAGAGGCTATAAAATTAAAGGTTCTCAGAAGTATTTATTATTTGTCGAATTCTAGATTATATGGAGCCATTGAAATGGCTTGTTTAGATATAATGGGCAAGGCTTGTAATGTTCCTATGCATAAACTTCTTGGTGGGAAACTTCGAGACGAAATACCAATGATTGGCTATTTGTTTTGGAGATATGACAGACCAGGAGGTGGGAATGATTCCTCCGCAGAAGACATCGCAGACCTCTGTGTAGAATTAAAAGAAACACTTGGAGTTACAGCTATGAAACTTAAGGCAGGGGTGATGGATCCCATGGAGGAAGTCAGAGTTCTTCAACTATGTCGTGAGCGTCTAGGAAATGACTTTGGTTTACGGATAGATCCAAATGGTGTATGGTCTGTGGCTACCGCAGTAAAGGCTGGTCGTAGAATGGAGGAGCTTGAAATTCAATATTTTGAAGATCCATCTTGGGGGCTAGAAGGGATGAAAAGGGTTAAAGAGCAAGTTCGAATACCCTTAGCGACTAACATGTATCCCAATAAGTTCGATGACCTAGGGCCTGCTATTCACATGAATACTATTGATATAATTCTCACGGATTTACATTATTGGGAAGGACCCAAAGGTGTTAAAGATTTAGTGGCAATATGTCAAACATTTAATCTGGGAGTGGCTATGCATTCAGGTGCAGAATTTGGAATCGAGTTAGCTGCAATGCTCCACACTGCCTCCACAATTCCTACGATGAATATGGAAGGAGATGCCCACTACCATTATCTGGAAGATGATATTATAGTTGGTGGTAAAATGAAATATGAAAATGGGGCAATAAAAGTACCAGAAGGGCCAGGTTTAGGCGTAGAACTGGATGAAGATAAGATGGATAAATATGAGAAGTATTTCGAAAAAATGGGAGATTATTATGCTCGTTTTCACGAGGATCCTTACCGTAAAGACTGGTATCCCAAGGTAGGTGGTATTTAAATATTGAATTGCGATTATTTAGTGATTAAAAAATGAATCTCGAAAAAACAGATGTTTCATATGATGTACTTCTCTCTGGGCTCATGTTTCCAGAAAGCCCTTTTTTTGATTTAAAAGGAAACCTTTGGTTTGTCGAAATTGAGGGGAGGTGTTTATCAAAATGGGATGGTTTGAATTTGAATCGTTTTTATGTCGACGGTACACCAAATGGTGGAATATTAGACTTAGAGGGTAATGTGTGGTTTTGTGATAGCGAAAGAGGAGAAATCAGAAAGTTTAATTCACTAGATGAAAGTGTGGAAACAGTTTGTCGTAATCTAGGTGATGGTACCAGGTTGCAAAAACCGAATGATTTGCTTTTTGATAAGAAAGGGAATTTACTTTTCTCTGACCATGCTAATGGTAGACAAAAGCCACTTTCTACGGTATGTGTGTTACCCAATGGGCAAGACACCGCGGAGGTGGTATCGGACAATAAATACTTTACAAATGGATTGGCCTTTATGAATGATGGTCATAAACTTATTTTTTCAGAAACATATCGTCAAGCCCTTTGGATAGCTGATTGGGATGCAGAGAAGTGTTTTCTGAAAAATGAAAAAGTATTTGCCAAGGCAGGGGAAGGACCCTGGGGGCCAGATGGAATAGCCTTTGATTTCGAGGAGAACTTGTATGTGACAGTATTCAATGAACATAAGATTTTGGTATATGATAAAATGGGAAGAATTGTTAAAGAACTTCTTTGTAAAGGTTGCAGGCCTACCAGCTGTGCTTTCGATCCGTCAGGTAGGTTAGGACTGGTGGTTACAGAGGCTGAAAACGGTGAGATACTTTCTTTCAAATCCCAGGGTAAAGGTTTACCAGTATATTTTAAATAAGTTATGCAAATAGAAAAAATATTCGATTTAACAGGAAAAGTTGCCTTGGTAACGGGTGGTAGTGAGGGGATTGGTAAGGCCATATCTTTGGGGCTAGCCGCTGCAGGAGCTAAGGTTATCGTTAATTATCTTTCGGGAGATGATAAAGCAGAAGGAACTAAGGAAGAGATAGAAAAGAAATCAGGAACATGTTTCTTGTTCAAATATGATATTTCGCTACCCGAAATCGTAAGTGAATTAAATGATTTTTTGATAGAGCAACAGCTTGTGATAGATATACTGGTGCTGAATGCTTCTGTACAGTTTAGGAAGAAATGGGAGGATGTGAATTTGGAGGAGTTTAGTAAACAAGTTAATACTAACCTCAGGTCTACTCTTTTGCTGGTACAGGCTCTGTCTCCTGATATGCAAAAGAAAGGCTGGGGTAGAATACTCACCATTGGTAGTATTCAACAAGTACGCCCACATCCTCAAATGATAGTCTATGCAGCAACGAAATCTGCACAGGTAAATATAGTTAAAAACTTGGCTCCACAATTGGCATCCCAAGGCGTGACTATAAATAATTTAGCTCCTGGAGCTATAAGGACAAAAAGGAATGAAGAAGTCTTACAAAACGAAAATTACAAAAAAAATGTAGAGGCCAAGATTCCTTTAGGTTTTGTTGGAGAACCACAGGATTGTGTGCCCATGGCTTTATTACTATGTTCAGGAGCAGGAAGATATATCACAGGACAAGATATTTTTGTGGATGGCGGCATGAATTTGCTCATCTGAGATTAAATAAAAACGAGGTAAAAAAGAAAGGAGAGAATAAACATTTAAAAAATTAAAATTATGAGTTCGGAATTATATAAAAAAGAGGTTGGTATGATGAACCTTGAAGATTTAATAAAAAACAGAGAAGAGGTGCCGGTTGTTACATTTCCGATTCCCGATAAAGAGTTATTGGCCAGATACGAAACATTGTACACAGGAGCGGTTAACGATGTTCTTCGTGAGTTTTGTCTGTTGGAACAGGCTCTGTCTGGCAGGATTGTGCCACTGCGTGAATATCAATCGGTAGCTGGCTTTGCATTTACCGTGAAGAGTTCTCCGAATGTGAAAATAACGGGAGAAATGGAATTTAGGACGCAGATGCTTGATGATATGTATGAGGATGCTTTCGTGGTTTGGGATACGAGTCGAGATTCGAAAGCGACCCTTTGGGGAGGTGTGATGACAGCAACGGCTAAAGGTAAAAAATTAAAAGGTGCTTGTATAGATGGAGGTATTCGTGATACGCATCAAATATTAGAGGCCGAATTTCCTATTTTTTATGAATACCGAATTTCTAACGGGAGTTTGGGGCGTTGCCTGATTACTGATTATCAAGTTCCTATAAAAATTGACGATGTACTGGTTAAGCCTGGAGATATTGTAATTGGGGATATTGATGGTGTTCTGATTGTACCCAGAAATATTGCTTATGATGTACTCATTAGAGCAGAAGAGATCAGAGAAAATGAAAAGAAGATATTTGGATGGGTTAAAGAAGGAAAAACCGTTAGAGAAATAACTGAGAGAGGAGGTTATTTCTAGATTTTTCAGCCTTATAGGATGAATTTTAAATGCATCATATAATTTGAAAGTAGTTTTGGAAGAAAGTCCAAATGAATTTGAAGCAAAAGTTTTAATATTTTTTTGAGTTGGTCTATGTTTTAGAGTGGGAATGATAAACTAGGCATCTCAGTTTTATTACGGAGATGTCCTAGTTTTGCAATAATTTTAAACACGTTTTTTTTAGCTACGCCGGTGATTGCTTGAATAAGTTGAATTCTTATCTTATGCAGTTTACGTTTTGCTAAAATCCCCATTGAATTTATTCTAAATTTAATGGGGATTTAAAGTTCAAATAGGCTCTTTTTGAGTTTTTAACGCCGCCTTCTAAAAGTTATAATTTGATAAAAGGGTTCAACTTTGTAATAAAGAGTTGATTTGTTTTCAATAAGTTTCGATAGTCCTATCTCAAAGCCTTCATATACCCTCGGGCCTTATCATCTTCAAATGAACCAAGGTATGCTTCGGTTGTTGCTAAGTTAGAATGTCCAAGTGCCTTTGATATAAATGCAATTGGAGCTTCCGATTGAAGTAGAATAGTGGCAAAACTATGGCGTGCCACATAGGTTGTGACGGGGCTGACTATACCTAATTTGTCAGCTATTTTCTTCATCCATTTGTTTGTTATCAAGATGATTTGCTGAATAGTTTTCATGATTTGTAGTTCTGTCATTTCTTGATTCAGAAAACTCATGAGATATGCGTTTCCATTTCTTTTGGTGCTTCCAAAGTTTCGAATGATAGAAATATGTTCGTCTGCCAGATAAATTTCTATTTCTTTTAAATTGGACTTATTGGTCCTCTTTGTTTTTTGTCTTACAAAAGTGATTTTTCGATTATTTGCGTCATAATCAATTTGCTTAAGTCTGCAAATGTCTGAAACGTTAATTCCATTCCCAAGGTAGCTGAAAACCCAAATAGCATGACTGCGTGCTTCTAAAGTATTTGGATCAGGAACATAATCAAGTATTTTATTGATTTCTCCTTTAGTTAAAGCTTTTTTGATGTTTCTTCCTGCTGGGATGACATAATCTCTTTTACCAAAAGGATAATTTTCTGTGATCTTTCTACTTATGGCTTCATTAAAAACAGCTCTGATTTGTCGAACATATATGCCAACAGTAGTTCTACTTGCCGGGTAACCTGGTCCAAATTTCTTTTGGCTTTTTCTGCCATATTTTAACATCCAGTCCTCATAATGATTCAGGAAGTTTACAGTAACTTGTTCAAAACTCAGTGTTAAAGGTTTTGTTTCATCTTTCGGAGGCTGAGGGAGGAGCAGTTCTGATCTAACATGCTTATCCATTTCTCTCAAAAACCTTTTTAACGATTGACTGGCCGTCTTATATGAATTCGAATTTGCTATCCTGTCTTCATTCCAAAGTTTATTGATTATTCCCTCAGTCAGTACGAAAACATCATTTTCGTTCGAAGAGTTTTAAAGGTGCTTCTTTGAGTAATTATCAAATTCATATTTAAAGGATTCGAATGTGAATTTACTTCCTAGATTATCTATAATTTCTACAGCTCTTTTATGGTAACCTGAGACTGTTTCGGAGCCATCTCTAAAAGACCCATAAAGAATTTCGTAGAGGTCAATAAATCGAGGGTTTTTTATTCTGCCACTTATGCCATCTTTTCCGATGCCACTATTAAATTTTTGATACTCATCAAGGTCTATTTTTATTCCTGTTGTATATAAACGTTGTGTTCTGTTATGTGTTAATGACACCTTAATTATTCCTTTATTCTCGGAAGATTTTCTGGTATCTAAGAAAATTTTTGCTGTCGGCATTGGGTTGTGTATTTTGGTTTAGTTGCATAACAAGTTGCAATACAAATGTACTAATTAGAAATTATTAATTAATAATTTAGGAAGTTATATTTCATGTAAAATGTTGATAATAAGTTGTTAATGATAAGTATCGATAAGTTGTGATAAATAGGAGACCTACTGATTATGGGGCTTGTAATCAGTAGGTCATTGGTTCGATCCCGATAAGAGTCTCTACGAAAACCGATTCAGAAATGAGTCGGTTTTTTGCAATCTGAAATTTTGCAGGGCTAATGTGAATTGGACCTTGAAAAAAATGGAATATTTCGAATTTCAGAACATCTAACTTTGACTCTTTACTCTAAATATTACTGGTACAATGTTGGTCAAAACATTAGCTTAAGATATGAATAAAGCTTCGTTTATCGGATTTAATGATGGAAGATTAGTTTTGAATGTGTTAAGGTATCTCGTGTTATTTCTTACGGTATGCCTATTCATATTTACTTCAGACACCCTTGTTTACTTTTACCATCATACAATCGCGAAACATTTCGACTTTGAACATTACTTTAATTATCAAACTGAAAGTAATGTTAATGCATGAGATGCCACATTTACTATAGCTTTGCCAGTTTTCTATTTAATGTGAAGCTTCAGGTTTAAAGGGATGCCATCCTACCTATATTTCTCAATTGGTATGCAATACCCTCTTTTGTATTTTATATAGCAAATAATCCCCCAGAGTTTGTACTTGATCTAAACAGCATTACTTATTCAGAATGTGTGATTTATGTAACTAATACTCCGTATCTTACAACTTAAGCGATTAATTAGTGACTTACTTTGTTTGGCAAAAAAGACGGTTTTAATTATAAATTAAATATCTGTTATAATTAAAAAAAAGTCTCTTAGCTGAAAATGAACAAACCTAACGATGGTATTGAGATAGAGAAGTCAAATGTTCATCTTATAATAGTAAACTTGCCATTCGCGGTGGTTGATAGACCTGTTATCTGGAATATTTAGCAATCTACTCATTCGAAGAGGTGGCCGAAAAACTTACTCCTTTTGATAGTTATGGTTCAAAAATAGATGGCCTGCCAAGAAGTATTTAAAATGATTATAAATGGCTAAGACGCTTAATGTCCAGTACTTACAGCTAAGTTACTGGTTTGATTTCTTTGGATGATATAAGCCAAACAATAAAAATGAAACTATTCATCAAATACATGGTAAGTCTTCGCTGTAAAAAGGTGGTAAAACAGGAGTTGAAAAAAATGGGACTTCATTTTATTGTGGTGGATCTAGGTGAAGTAGAAATAATGGAATCATTGACGATCGAGCAACGAGAGCATCTTCAAAAAGCACTAAGAGAAGATGGCTTAGAATTAATGGACGACAAAAAAGCAATTTTGATTGAAAAAATAAAGACCGTCATTATAGAAATGGTTCATTATACTGATGAGCTGCCGAGAACCAATTATTCCGATTACCTGAGTGAAAAATTAAATTATGACTATACCTATCTCTCAAATGTTTTTTCAGAGGTAAAAGGAATCACTATTCAGCAATTTATCATCAATCATAAAATTGAAAGAATCAAAGAATTAATCATTTATGATGAGCTTAATTTGACTGAAATCGCTTGGAAAATGCACTACAGCAGTGTGGCTCACCTATCTAACCAGTTTAAAAAAATAACAGGGCTTAGTCCATCCCATTTTAAACAATTGAAAATTAAACGGAGAAACCCGATAGAAGATATTGGTAAATGAGTTAAAATATCACTTCATCTAAAAGGTTACATTATTGTCGTAAATGACTTATTAATAGTATGCTAAAACAGCCATTGAATTTTAAACTATCATTTTAATATTATACTATGCCAAATACTGCGGATTTGAAAAAGGCTCAAGATAAGCTAGTATTTTTATTGGAAGAGAATGAAAAGCGATCTAGGGAATTGATAATTGCCAACGAGGAACTGGAAGTGCAAACCATAGAAAAAACAAATAGGGCTAATGAACTTAAAATTGCAAATAATGAACTAGATTTTCAAAGAGCAGAGAAAGAGAAAATAGCAAAAGAGGTGTCCGATGCCAATATAAAACTGGAAAAACAAAAACAAGAAATAGAAAGGAGAATTTTAGGCAGGAGGTCTGATAATTATGCAAGAAGTCTAATAGAAGCGAGCCTTGATCCGCTTTTTACAATAAATTCTGAAGGAGAAATATCGGATATGAATAAGGCCTGTTTGGAAATAACCGGTAAATCAAGAAAAGAGCTGATAGGAACTTCGTTCTTTAGTTATTTCACAAACCCTGACGATGCAAAAAAAGGTTTTGATAAAATTTATGATTTAGGTTATGTATCTGATTTGCCCCTGACCATCAAAGATCACAAACTTACGGATGTGCTATTTAATGGGTCGGTTTATAAAGATGATCAGGGAAAGGTATTAGGAGTAGTGGTGGTAGCACGCGATATCACTGAGCAAAAAAACATTGAAAAGGAACTGACGGAAGCAAAAATATTTGCCGAATTGGCAACAGAATTAGCCGAAAATGCCAAACGAAAAGCTGAATCAGCTGCCATAGTCGCGGAAAATGCGGTTAAAACCAAACAGCAATTCCTCTCTAATATGAGTCATGAGATTCGAACACCCATGAACGGCATTATAGGTTTTACAAAAGTGGTGCTGAACTCAGAATTGACATCCAAACAAAGAGAATATATATTGGCCATAAAAATGAGTGGTGATGCTCTGGTAGTGCTGATAAACGATATTTTGGATTTGGCCAAAGTGGATGCTGGTAAAATGACTTTTGAACAAATACCATTCAAACTTTCTATTTCCGTGGCTTCTATGTTGCACCTTTTTGAACTCAAGATTCAAGAGAAAAATCTTACTTTAATCAAGGAATACGATGAAAGAATTCCGAAGGTCTTAATAGGTGATCCAGTACGATTGCATCAGATAATACTAAATTTGGTAAGTAATGCGGTCAAATTCACTTCTAATGGAAATATTAAAGTCAGTGTAGAATTATTGAAAGAAACCTCCGATGTTGTTGACATTGAATTTGCCATAAGTGATAGCGGAATAGGCATAGAAGCAGAAGAAGTGGATAAGATATTTGAGAACTTCCAGCAAGCTAATGGTGGCAGTACGCGACTGTACGGTGGTACGGGTTTAGGGCTGGCCATTGTGAAGCAACTGGTGGAGGCACAGGGTGGCACCATAAAGGTAAAAAGTGAACTCAACGTTGGCTCGGTTTTTAGTTTTAACCTGCAGTTTAAAAAAACCGATAAAGAAGTAGAATTAGAAGAAACGCATTTAGCCCTTGAAACCGAATTCTCAAATATCAAAGTGTTAGTGGTAGAAGATGTTCCACTTAACCAACTACTTATGCGAACTGTTCTTGACGATTTTGGCTTTGGTTGCGATATAGCTTCTAATGGTAAAATAGCTATTCAAAAAATGGAACTGAATAATTATGACATTATTTTGATGGATTTGCAAATGCCCGTCATGAATGGATTTGAAACCACAGAATATATCCGAAGAACGTTGAAATCTACCATTCCCATTATAGCTCTAACGGCAGATGTAACCACCGTGGATTTATCTAAATGTAAACAAATAGGTATGAATGAATACATTTCTAAACCAGTGGATGAGAAAATATTGTATCGCAAAATAATTAGTCAAATTAAGAAGAGTAAATTAAACAGTGCCACGAAGGAAATAGAAATAAAGGAACCCATAAAAGCCCTATGCATTGATTTGAACTATTTGATTTCGAGAACAAAGTCAAATCCTAAGTTGATGCAAGAAATGATCTTGCTTTATTTGGAACAAACGCCAACATTAATCAAGGCTATGAATAGCAGTTATTTAGAAAAAGATTGGAAAATGTTAAATGCTACACTTCATAAAATGCTTCCTTCATTTTCAATAATGGGAATCAGTCGTGACTACGAGGAAATTGCTAAAAAGGTTCAAGATTTCGCTAATAGGCAAGAATCCGAAGAGGGTATTTTATCACTACTTAAACAAATTGAGGATGTCTGTACCCAGTCGTATCATGAATTGGAAATGGAATTGAAAAAGCTAAATATATCAAATAATGGAAAATAAGGTGAAACTTTTTTTGGCTGACGACGATGCCATTTATTTAAAGTTACTGGAAATAGAATTTCAAGAAAATGCTGATTTCGACATTCATACTTTCGCAACGGGTGAACTTTGCATTGCTAGTCTGGATCTAAAACCTGATATAATTATTCTTGACTATCATCTAGATGGCATCGAAAAAAATGCGATGAATGGCATAGCTACATTAGATGAAATAAAAAAAATATTGCCAGAAGTACCTGTTATAATGCTTTCTTCACAAGATAGCATTGCCGTGGCCGTGGATTGCATGCATCATTCCGCTATAGACTATGTGATAAAGAGCGAAACTTCGTTTATGAGGCTGAAGAAAATTATCATCGATATCTTCAACGTTAAAAAAATAGAAAAACAATTGAGTTGGTATATGGATCGCTTGTAAGTTCAATTTTATAAAAAAATCTTCATCGGGGACTGTCTCAAAAGGGCAGTCTTTTTTTTGTTTTAAAAAAGCGTGAAAGTTGTAATATTTATCAATTTATGTGCAACATAATCACTGCCCAACGACCCTACATTTGTTAAGTATTAAACAATTCATAAAATGAACAGATTAGGATTAGAAGGCGACTGGAACGAACAAAAAGGAAAATTGAAACAAAGGTTTGCAGAATTGACTGATAACGATTTATTATTCGTAAAAGGGAAAAGTGACGAATTGTTAGGCAGGCTTGAAGTTAAGCTAGGAAAGAGCAAAGACGAAATTAGAGCCATTTTGGCAGAGTTATAAAAAGCTGTGATTTTATCGGCTTGAAATCCGAATTAAACTTAAATAAAATGAATAACAATCAAATGAAGGTAACAGCAATCGTATTTATGTTTTTGGGAATAGTAAGCTGCTCAAGCTCAACCCAAAAAAAGGTGGAGGATGTAAATGAAGCAAATGCAGATTTGGTAGAAGCCACGTCAGACCTAAGAGAAGCGATAATAGATTCTACAGAGGACTATAAAAATTATATGCGGAACGCCAAGGCGAAACTCGCAGAAAATGATAAGCTAATAGCAGAGCTGAAAGCTAAAAGAATTGATAATAAAAAGACGAATCTAGCCGAATATAAGAAAGAATTAGCAAAACTAGAAGCTAAGAATGCAGATTTGGCACTTAGAATTGAAGAACCTAAAGAAAATGCTCACGATAAGTGGGAAAACTTTAAAACCGATTTCAACAAAGAAATGGATGATTTAGGCAAAGCTATTTCCAATAGAGCAGAAAAAAATATGAATCAATAGAGGGGTATTTGAAAAGTGAACAGAAAGGCTACTTCAATTGATGTAGCCTTTTTTACGTACTAATCAATATAAAGCGTGAATATTATAACAAAATATCCGTTTAATGTAAGGCTAAGAATACCTAAAAAGTTCAACTTTGACAAGTAATAAAGGGATGATTATTAAGATTTACTATCCCAAATTTCGATAGAATTTCAGGCTATTTTTTAAATATAATTATCATGCTCTTACAAATGTTCTTACTTTTTTGGGCAGTTTCAATAGTTGCCTTTTTACTTTATAGTTGGTCTAATTTTCAAGAAGCCTATAGAGCTTCATTGAAAGAAAAAAAATCACAAGAAATGCGGACTCGAGCAAAAGCATTTTTTTATAAAAGGCTAAAAAAGGTTTAAAGTGTGATAAAAACCAAATTTGAAAGCTTTAACACTGCAATAAAGCTTTGAGTGGAGCATTAGGATATTTTAAGGTGCTTTCCTCTTCCTCTAAAACTTTCTTTTAACTTCTTACTAAGGTTATTTCTGAAAAGGAATCAGCCAATATACTTTCAAGATTAACTGCCCAGGTTATTATCTGCTTCACCATAGTCCTATTTCTGTTATTCGCCAGTGATGGCACAGCCAAAAGACTCCTTAAAACAAAATGACGTCAGGCTCTTCTTCTGTACCATTTAAATAATTCGAACCATATTACTGAAAGGAAACCCAGAAAGGCAGATAGGCCAATTTGTGTCAGAGCTAATCTTTTGAAACCAAAGAAAATTGTAATGGGCTCGATAAAAAGCATACTTAAGAGCACTAATAAGGTAATGGCGATAATTAACAAAACAAGATTATTTTTGTATTTCAGTGTAGTGAGAATGGAATAGTAAAAGGAGCGATTGACTAGCGTTAAGAAAACATTGGCAAATATTAAAGAACTAAAAACCATAGCCCTTGTGATTTCTTCCGCGTATCCCATATAAACGGCATATTGATAAGTAATTAATGTACCTCCTGTTATCATTAATCCTTGTACAATACTGGTTAAGAGTTCTTTCCAACTAAAAAATGTAATTTTGGGTGGCCTCGGTTTTTGTATCATCGTGTTTTTCTCCATAGGTTCGTTTTCATAAATAATAGAGCAGGTTGGCCCCATAATTAATTCAAGCAAAATGATGTGCATCGGAGAAAATATATTGGGATAAACCCATCCCAAAATTAGAGGAATGAAGACTGTTAATATAATAGGTATATGAATACTGATAATATATTGAATGGCTTTCTTTAGGTTGGTATAAATCTTTCTTCCCATAGCTATGGCAGCAACCATTTTAGCTAGATCATCTTCCACCAAAATAAGGGATGCGGCTTGTTTCGCAATCTCGGTACCTTTTGTTCCCATAGCAATACCAATATGAGCCGCCTTAAGGGCTGGGCCGTCGTTTACACCATCCCCAGTCATTGCAACTATTTGATTTTGTGACTTTAATGCTTCCACAATCCTTAGTTTGGCTTCAGGGTACATTCTTGTGAAAATGTTTATATTCATTACCCTTTCACTCAATTCGGTATCCTTAAGTTTCATCAGTTCGTCACCAGAAATGCTTTTATCCGCACCCTTGAAACCGATTTGCCGGGCGATAGTGCCGGTAGTGGCGGCATTATCTCCTGTTATTATTTTTACAGCAATACCAGCATTGTAAAAATCCTGTAGTACTTCTTTTATGTTCTTTTTTGGAGGATCATAAAAAGCCACCAAGCCTTTAAAAGTGAATTTAAATTCTTGTTGCGTTCCAGGGAAACTATTTCCCTCGAGTTTTGCTTCACCTACACCCAATACCCGAAAGCCTTCTAAAGCTAAGTCGTTGATAACAGCTTCTATTTCCGAGATATCTTCACTAGACAATTCAGAAACTGCCATTATGGCTTCTGGAGCTCCTTTGGCTGCAATAATTCTATTTCCGCTTTCATTCTCAAAGAGGTGAGTCATCATTGGTGGCTTTCCACTCAGCGGATATTCGTGAATCATGTGATAATCAGACCTGGCATCCATCATTAGTAATTCGCCATATGCTTTATGAAGGGCTATCTCCATGGGATCAAAAGGAACGGGTTCGCTAGACCACATCGCCATTGTCAAGAGCTTAGATTCAGATTCTCTTAGGTCTTTTTGAGGCTTGACAATCGATTTGTCCTCCCAAGAATAAAGCCTCGCCAAACTCATTTTATTTTCTGTAAGGGTGCCCGTTTTGTCCGTACAAATGATAGTAGCACTTCCAAGTGTTTCTACCGTTTTCATCTGTTTCACAACGATGCCCATTTTCATAAGTCGCCATGCACCCAAAGCCATAAAAGTGGTAAAAGCCACAGGTATTTCTTCGGGCAAAATACTCATAGCCAGCGTAAATGCTTTCAGTAAACTTTCCAGGATATTTTCTGTACGTACATAATTTATACCCCACACAATGAGGAATACGATGCCTCCGGCAATCACCATTTTTTTTACAAAATTGTTGATTTGTATTTCCAAAGGGGTTTTTTCTTCTTGAATGGATTCAAGACTTTTCCCTATTTTACCCAATTTGGTTTCTAATCCAATGGATTTAATCTCAATTACGGCAAGACCGCTTGCCACCAAAGAACCGCTGTAAACTTCAGAATTTGTCGATTCCGCATCTTTAAAAACGGATAGAGATTCTCCCGTAAGCACGGATTCATTTACTGAGAAATCGTTTGATTGAATAATAAGGCCGTCGGCAGTGATGGATGTGCCCTCCTCTACGATGAGATAATCTCCTGAAACGAGTTCTTCACTTAGAATTTCCAGTACTTCTCCATCGCGAATTACCTTGCACTTTGCTTGTGTGTAATTTTTTAATTTGTCTAGAGCATTTCGGCTACGAGAATCCTGATATAGAGATATAAAAGCTACTAGAATAACTGCTGACATTAGGAAAATGCCATCACCATTCTCTCCTAAAACGAAATAGATAGCAGAAATGGCCAGTAAAAGCAAAATCATAGGCTCTTTTGCCAAACTTTTAAGAGCTTCCCAAAATCCATTTTCCTGCTTGAATTCCAGTGTGTTTTTCCCAAATTGAGCTCTAGACTTGAGTACTTCCTCAGAAGTAAGCCCCTTGAGGTTAAAATTGTATTTGCCCATGCCTTTCAATGCTTCATTTAATGGTTTCTCAATAAAGTGATGGTCACCTCAAAAAACTTGTTAGTAAGTTAAGATATTTTTTCATCTTAAATTTTCCGTCATGGACTTTTGGACGCAGCCTTAGCCGATTTTATGGTAATTAAAGGTGGGGCAACAAGGTTTCTTTCTACGCTTTAAGACTTTCCCATTCAAAGGCGACCTCTGTTGATGTTTCATTTTTAACTTATAAAGTCAACATCTAACTGTTTTTCTTCTTTATAAAACCGAATAGTGAATTTGTTTTCTTGAAAGTAGTAACAGCCCTATTGGATGTAAAATATTTGACATGAGATTATGGCATTTCATTTTTGGTTTTTGAATAACATAATAACCGCAACGATTGCAGTTATTGGCATTATGAAATCTTGATAAATTCCAAATTGTATTGCAGCAGACAAACCTACAATTGCCCACATAGAAGGGATTATTAATAAATATTTTGGAAATGATTTGCCCGTCATCATGAAAAAACCAAAAGTGAAAATGGTCGATGGGCAGGGCAGCCCAAGTGTTATAGTTCTGTTAAATGAACCCTGACTAAAGTAGCTTATGATGGGATAAATAATTACTCCAAATAGTATAAAGAAGTAACCAACGTAATTTTTTCTTTGAGCAGAAAATCGGAAAATTAATTTATCCTTTACAAAAGTATTTATTAAAATCAACAGACCTTGTAAAACAAAGAATCCGCCAAATACAAAAGCTAAATCATTTATTGAAGTAAAGAATATGATGTGATAAACCAGCCCCATCCATATCCACAATAGACCAAGAAAACTTCCAGTCAATTTGTTTTTATGCGAAGATTTAGAGCTGAATACAAATAAAACAAGGACAGCAAATAACAATATTACCCATTGAAATGGAAATACGCTTGAATTGTATTTTTCAAATACACCGATGAATTGTTCCGTGGTAAAAGGTATTTCCATATTCCTTCTTAAATTAATTTATAACTTGTGGTAACAAGGCAACAAAAAATATTATAGCTGTTAAAAACATATGGTATGTAACGGGTCCTCGGCCGAAAAAAATACTGATAGTATTTGTATCCAAAAAATATCAATACTCCGCTACCCGCGATTACTCATATTACGAGAGAACCCATAAAAAAGGAGCACTGAAAAAGAATTTGAAAATACTTTCAATGCTCCCATCTTTTGAAGCTTTTATCCGAATGAGTAAGGATAGGTTTAACGGGTACTTAAAACCGTCATTCCAGGGTATTCAACACTTCCATCATCTTCTGCCGTAATAAAAAAGGATGACGGCTTAAGGGGAGTTACCGCATTTAAGGATCCTTTTAAGGTGTTGGATAGAAAGCCAGTAGTGCTTTTTAACTGACCAATGTTTTTGGTTTCATGGTCTTGTGTAATCATCCAAACTACATAAGTCTTTTTGGGAGGTGTTAAATGTGATGCGGGAGCCAAGTTGTTTATATCCAATGATATAGAGTGATTGTTATTCTTGTCACTTTTAACTTTTACGGAGCCAGTTGCAGCCGGAACCACATTTGAATTAGAAAATGTCATGCTTTTTGAACAAGAGGAAAGCGAAAACACGGCAAAGAGCATTAGTGTGGCAGCGAGCAATTTGGAGATTCTATTTATACTTTTCATATTATTTGTTTTTATACTTGATAAGGCGGTTGATTTATTGCCTATTTATTGAAATTATTTTTAACGGAAGCTTCTTTTTGATTTATTGTCCTAAGAATGGGGAGTACTACTATTTTAACCCACTTTATGCATTAGAAAATCTCCTGATTTTATCGGGACCGCAGCTAAATTGCTTAAAATCAGTATACTTCGTCAAGCTCAGCAAGGGCAACACCCATTTAAACTCAATCACCATAGCCCTTCGACATTCGCTCAGGGTAAACCCTATGCTAATTTCATTTAATTATCTGATTTATTGTACTTTAAAACTCATAACGATTCCCCAACGCATAATCCGGGTTTAAATATCACCGGAAGTTTATTATATATATTCTTGAATTTCATTTTACGCATACAATATTCGAATGATTTTGTCTATGCTCAATAATGCTATCGAGTGTAGCCGTAAGTTTATCAATGGCAGCTAATACGGCTTCTTCTATAGTATCGGCTCCGCTTGAAACAGCTATCGGCTTCTTTCCATTAATTCGGATTTCGAGTAAACAACGCATATCACTTGTACCCTCGCTAGTTGCATTTTCATTCGACACAAGAGCTTCTATGGTGGTTATATGAGATTCATACCTTTCAAAGCCATCCTCAATTAATGAGGAAAGGACATCGCTATGTTTTTCGTCTAAATCAATCGATCTGTCTTTGATAAATTCAATTGTCATATTCTTAAATGTTATTATTCAGTCTTTATAGGTTGAGAAAATCTTCAGTTTGCTAATGCCAATGCTTTGTGTAGCATTTTTTTAAATTTGACTTCAGGTTCTGCCGATTTGGATGTCCTAGCTGTTTTAAATAACCTTTCTATACTCAGTCTGGCCATTAAATAACTCAAAGTAGACTCAGCTCCCTGATTGAGGTTGACATTGTGCTCTTCTACACCATCATAACATCCTCCGGTACATTCGTTATATACAATTTGATGCAAATGGTTGTCGCCTAAAAACCAATTAAAGGCAGCTTTCGCCTTTTGTTTATAGTCTTTGTTTTTGAAGATATGATAAAACTTTTCCAATGCCATTATGGTATAAGCCACGTCTATCGGTTGCTCTCCACCTATTATATTTTCTTCATTCTGCCCCTTAATATGCCAGCCTTTGTTTGAAATGACTTTTATGCTCCCATTTACAAATATTTTTGAAAGCAAAAAACTGAAACTTTCTTTTGCTATTTTTTTATATTCCTCGTTTTGGGTACTTAGATAGGCACAAAGCATGGCCTCAGGCAGTAGGCTATTTCCATAGGTGAGATAATCTTCAAACCAAAACCAGTCATTGGCTTTTTCGTGTCTATACATTTGTACCATACGGTCTGCGAGTATTTGCAGCAAATGAATGTTTTCTGGTTCATTTTGAAAGTGCAAGCCTTTTATGATAAAAGCCATGGCTCTTGTGGAATGGATATCTTCTAAATGTGGCAATGCTTTACTTAGTAAATGTTCGGCAATGAGCGTTACATGAAAGGGCATAATTTTTTTCAATGATACCACATAGCCCAACGCCCAAATAGCCCTACCATTGCTATCGTCTAAGTTTTCTGGGATATTTTGAGCGGTAAACTCTTGAGCTTCATTTACATAATTTAAGAATTGGCCATTGGGCTGCAAACAATACTTAAGGAACTTTAAATAGGTGAATATTAATAAGATATCTTCCTCGTTTTGAAAGATTTCATAATGCTGACAAATGGCAATCAAAGCCCTAGCGTTATCATCTAAAGTATAGCCCGAATGAATGTCGGGAATGGCTATTTTGGCAAATTGTATCATACCAAAATCAGTTGTCATTTTTTCTACATGTGTAAAATTGAAAGCAGGAACTTTATATTTCAATTTGATAGCATTATCCGTTAATTTTTCAAAAAGTAGAGCATGAGCTATGGCAGAATTTTGCCAAGCTGTTGAGGCCATTTGGTGCAAGCTATTCGACGAAATCTCTGCTCTTAGTTTTTTATTATCAAGTAATGAAATGATGGCTTCGGACAATTGTACTGAATCTTCAAAATCAATAATGAGCCCATTATTATTACTCAAAACTTCAAGTGCATGTGGTATGGGTGTAGAAATAACCGGGCAACCACAGCTTACCGCGTACGAAAAAGTTCCGCTTACTGCCTGATTTGGGTCTTTAGACGTAAATAAATAAATATCTGAAAGTTGTAGATATTCCAAAAGCACAGGCAATTGCAAATATTCATTTACGAAACGTACATTTTTGTCTATGTTTAGCTCTTTCACTTTTGCCTCAAGCATAGTGCGGTATTTTTCACCTTCTTGTAAAAGGAGTGAGGGGTGTGTTTTCCCCAATACCAAAAACAATACATCAGAATGTTTTTTGATAACAGCAGACATGGCATTTAAAGTTGTTTCTATGCTCTTACTAGGCCCTAATAAGCCAAAAGTGGAAAGCACTTTTCTATTAGAAAGCTGATATTCTTTTTTTAGTTTTTCTCTATTTAATGGGGGCACCAAGTGCGTACCATGGGCGATTACCGTAATTTTATCAGCCGAGATAGCATAATCATTTATTAAAATGGCCGCTGCATTTTCGGTCATCACCACAATAGAAGATGCACTCGCAGCCATAGCTTTCACTTTTGCTCTCAATGCTTCAATTGGCTTTGGCAATACCGTATGAAAAACAAAAATGATAGGCTTAGAAATGCTTTTATAAAAGTTTTTAAATGCAGATTCATTTTTAGCATAAAAACCAAACTCATGTTGAATGACTACTAGACTAATGTTAACATCATTGTTGATCTGGAACGCCGTTTTACGAAACTCATTGGCGTTATCAGTGTTTAAAATAAATTTAGGAGTTTGGCTGTAATCAAGTTGTTCTGCGTCGGTTTCCAATGCACATATAACAGCGATAAAGGAGTTTTCAAATTGATTGTCCAAAGCATTTACTAAATCTTGGGTATAAGTGGCTATACCGCATTCTCTTGGTGGAAAAGAAGTTACGAATAAGATTTCAGGAAGTAAATGAGCTACACCATTAGTCTTCGCAACCGACAATGTTGGTGTAGACCGCTTAGGTTTGAAAGTACTTTCGCTGCAATAATTGATTATACGAGTTATCATTGTTGTAATGTTTTAAGTTCTGTTTGACGCCAATTCCTCTAAAAGTTCTTTCAAGCTTAGGGAGGCTACGGCTATTTGTTCATCTGCAGCACCGTAATAAATATATAGGTTGTCGTCTTCAAGTATATTTCCTGTAGGAAAACATACATTGTTAACTTCACCATTCAGCTCCCAAGATTTTTCCGGGAAAAATAAAGGGTAGGGTAGCCTGGCAATCTCTTTTTGTGGGTTTTCTAAGTCGAGCAAGACTGCACAAGCCGAATACACATAACCTTTCAAAGTGTCGTGCACACCGTGATAAATAAGCAGCCAGCCGTCCGACGTTTCAATAGGCGGTCCTCCGCCGCCAATATAGCTTACCTCATGATCATACTTTGGCGATAAAACAACGTTTTCGTCAAAGTTTGAAAAATAGTTTTGCCAAAAATCAGTAGTAAGATCGCTTAGCTTTTCTATAGCCACTACTATCTGAATATCAGGCTTTATGCGATGCAGAAAGTGAAATTTATTATTAATTTTTCGCGGAAAAAAAATTAGGTTTTTATCCCATAACAACTCTCTTCTGTCTTGTTTGAAATTACTTTTTGATTTCTCATTAAAACGCATGTATTTTTCATGCATAGGCCCTTTTATTTCAGTGAAATGTTTAAATTCATCATAGGTAATTTGAGGTACAATGATACCTTCCTTTTGCCAGTGCACAAGGTCTTTTGAAGTAGCCAAGGCACCTAATGCATTTAAACCATCATATGCGGTATATGTAAGGTAGAAAGTGCCTTCGATTTCTACAATTCGCGGATCCTCCAATCCCTGAAATTCATATGCTGCTTGTGGATATAATAGGGGAGTTTCATTTCTACTTTCCACCACTGTTGGAGCCGATAATTTACAATACCCAATGGTGGAATAGTTATCTTTGGCTACTGCTCGGTAAAACATATGAATGTTATCACCCACCTGAATAATGGCAGGATTGAGCACACCTTCGCATTCAAAACTATGGTTGGTTTTAGTTAATAGAATACCGTGCTTATTTACTGTGACCATTTTTTTTAATATTTGTTCTTACCAATTTTTTAATTGATTTATTAAGCTGTGCGTTTTAATTTCCTGGTTTTTATAATTGGCACATAAAGCAAGGTATTGATACCAATTATGATAAAGAGTATCGCGTAACCCTGCATGGCAACTATATCGTTTGTACTGAAATAATGCATAATAATTATAGTTCCTATGCCCACCAGTATTCCGAGAAAAATGCGTACAAGAACAATTTTGGAGACCAGTTTCTCGGCAAGGTCAAAGAGGAAGAAACAAAAAATAATTTCTGAAAACGTGTAGAAAATGAACACAAAAGCCGAAAGCTGTGTAAGCGTTTCCAAGTTGGTAGCGAATAACAGCACAGAGACTCCATAGAGGAGGATTGTCAAACCATGAATTTCATGATAAGCGAATTCAATGCGTTTTTTTTGTTGCAATAGGGCTTTTAAAAAGCCAAATAATGCACCAATAATCATAGCCATACCCAAAGTGTATTTGACAGTTTCAAAACTAAAATGAGATGAAAATAGAAGAAAAATACCTTCTAAAATCATAATGGTACCGTACAGATATATGGGTAAGTTCTTATTCATTTTATTTTTTTTTCTAAATTGCTTATTTAAAGTCGAATATGTCCCTATATAAACCGAAGTAAACCTTGTGTTTCATCATCTACAGAGGGCTTTGATAGCCAGTTTTAGACTTTGAGAAGTTGTGTTCTGCACTCATTCTGATGTATAGAGCAAAGGGGGATTCTCTTCGCTTTTTGGATCTTCTGGTTTGGGAAATTTAAAAAATAACGGCAAGGTCATTTTCCACCGACGAAACTCCAGGTGCATTCCATGCCAATCGCTCAGCTTCGTCCTTTTGGTATATAGAGTGTACTAAACCGGTTAGTCTAACCCTGTTGTGATTTACTTCTACCTTTACATCTTTGGCATCTATTGACCAATTCCGAGTAAGTGCATTTTCTACATCTTTTTGTTCAAGAGCATCTTTTGATTCAGACTTGATTTTTATAAGATTGATTACGCCCTTAACCCCAGAGAGGTTTTTGATGGCGTCATGAGCAGCTTCTTCTTCATACTTCCAAGCAACTTCACCTTCTATGGTCACCTAGCCTTTTTCTACCTTTACTTTTAATTTATCTTCAGGCACTTCCCAGTTATATTTCCATGCCAATAGGATATTTTGTGCAACTTCGCCGTCGGTTTTTTGGGTAGAATAGCCATAATCTATAATGATGTTTTCTGCCAATGCTTTTACGCCTTTCACCTTTTTGATTGCATTTTCTGCACTTAACTTTTTGGAGTAGCTATCCACCACACCCGTTAAGGTTACAACCCCATCTTTTGCCGTTACACCAATTTCTGCGGCATGCAAAGAAGGTTCCCATTTAATGGCGTTTTGAACGTCTTTTTGTAATTCTATATTATTTTTCATGCCATTTTATTTATGTCAGCACCTGGGCGTTCCAACACAATAAAGGTCTAAATATATTACCTCCAGAAGTTACACATTAGAGGTCTATAGTTGTATTAATCACACCTTTGGTCCGCTAAAGCATTTTTTGATGTGTTTATTAGTCCCGAAATTTCAAAAAAGATGCTAATCTTAAGTTTTGGGAATTTTTATAGTTAGAATTATCATGAAGGTGGTAAGGATTCTGGAGTATTTGAATTACACCAAAACCTTTTCCTTCAACGCTTTATTGCTTATTAAAAACACCTCAAAAAGCCGTAAACCTGATGATGTAGGACCAAGAAGTGTGGCATTGATAATTGAACAATTTTTGTTTGAGGACAAGCTCATTTGTCATTTATTTGGTGGCGTAACGCCAGTTTAAATTTTTTATTAAATTCATGTGCTATTGGCTTATTTTTTTTTACCCTAAAGCGTTACGTCAAGATTCTTTTTCACCACGAAGGATTTTCAATAATAGTTTGGCTACTGCTTCTGACGAGCCAGGGTTTTGACCCGTTATTAACAAGCCGTCTTGCTGCGTAAATGAACTCCAGTCTGCTCCTTTACTATAATGAGCTCCTAGTTTTTTCAATTCATCTTCTAATAAAAAAGGAACAACTTTGGTCAATCCAGCTGCCTCTTCTTCGGAATTTGAAAAACCTGTCATTTTTTTGCCTTTTATAAGTGGCTGCCCATTTTCTGCTTTAACATTTATTAATGCTACAGGAGCATGGCAAACAAAAGCGATTGGTTTTTGACTGTTGTAAAAATCTTCAATAAGCTTTATGGAAGCTTTGTATGTTACTAAATCCCATAAAGGGCCATGACCTCCAGCATAAAAAACGGCGTCGTAATGATTAAAGTCAATGTTTCTTAATTTTAGCGTATTAGCGACTTGATAAATGGCATCGCTATCTTTGTAAAAACGTAGTGTAGAAGGTGTTTGAGATTCTACTTCCTCACTTTTAGGATCTACGGGAGGTTGCCCGCCTGCTGGTGAAGCTATGTCTATATCAGAGCCCGCATCTACAAATACATAATAAGGTGAAGCAAATTCTTCAATCCAAAACCCTGTTTTTTTTCCTGAGTCTCCCATTTCGTTATGAGAGGTTAATACGATTAAAATTTTCATGCTATTCTAAGTTTAATTATGTTAGTTTTTGTATTTTTTTTGAGCAAAGGAATTAAACGGTGTTATCACTTTTTAATAAAACCATTATCAAACATAGTTTTGTAGACAATTTTTGATATTTCCTACATCATTAAATCAACACGATTTGGATTTACCAATTCGGAGAGTCTGGTCGATTAGCTCTCTAGATGTTCTGATTTTTAGGTTTGACATTTTTTATACTCTTTAGCCTAAAAGCAAGTAATATTCGGAAAGCTCCGATAGAGATGAACGCCCAGGCAGTCCAGTAAATGATGGTCATGCCTCCAAAAAACGGATCCCAAATCATGATAAATGAGAATGCAGTTCCAGTTATTCCTAGCAATAATAACCATGCCGATCCTTTTGCGAAAGTACCTTTGAATTCTATGGCGACAGCAATAGCCGTAAGCGAACGGAACATCAACATTATACCTACGTAAATAGGTAATATTTCAATAGAAACCTGCGGACTTGATATTAGCCAAATACCAAACAGTAAGTCGAAAATGCCCGAAACTAGGCCCCAGCCCCAATTAGGTGTGGTGGTACGATTGGATAGATAATAAATGATTTCAAAAATTCCGTTTACAAAAAACGTAAAACTGAAAAAGATCGCCAGTGTTAAGAAGGATTCTAGCGGGGTCATAAAAACCCATATTCCAATACCAATAAATAAGACTCCGAGTATAAGCGATAAATACCAATATTTTGCAGAGAATAGGGATGTTTTGAATGTTTGATTTATCATGTACGTTTATTGTTTTAATTGTCGGCTATACTGTTTTTGAGTTTGCATTAACTCAATTTCATGGATTGGAAAATCGAAGAAATACCTCTTCGATTTTTGTTGATTTTAGTTTGCAAATGCCTGCTCATAGTCTACCTTCAATTCGTTATTTACTTGCCAAACCCCCAAGGTTTTCCAAGCAATACGTCCAGCCTCTTCTTTTTGATACCAAGAAGTTACTGTTCCAGAAAGTGTTACCGTTGTTCCAGAAACTTTTACATGGATGTCGTTGTCATTGATTGACCCATTTCTATTAATTGCATTTTGAACATCTTTTTGTTGAATGGCATCATCAGATTTTGACTTGATAATAATGTTATTCGTTAGACCTTTAACACCAGTAAGATAATGTACTGCACTACCAGCGGCCTCTCTTTGATAGTTCCAATGAAGCTCACCATCTAAGGTAACCCAACCATCTTCTACCTTTATGTTTATATTTTCGTTTGGAACTGACCAATTTGATTTTAAGGCTGCTAAAACTTCTTCAGCAACTTCAGCGTTGTTTTTTGACCATGAACTTGGAAACTTTACTTCAATGTTTTCAACCAAGGCTTTAACGCCAATTACTTTTTTAGTTGCATTTTCAGCCTCGTGTTTTTTTTCATAACTATCCACTACCCCACTGAGAGAAACCACACCATCTTTAACGGTAACTCCAATTTCTGCTGCATGCAATAAGGGTTCCCATTCGATGGCATTTTGAACGTCAGTTTGTAACTCTGAATTAGTTTTCATTTTGGATTTGTTAAGCAATAAATGAATTCTTATTGCCTAGCAAAGATTGGGATTCCAATAAATTATGGCGTTACACAATTTTGAACGATTGTTACGTAAGTCACATATTTTAGGAGAATGAGATTGTGAACGCTATAGAGCTTAATCTGCATTATCCATCCTAAAATATCCCTACTTTATATCGTTCGCCATTTTTACAGAATCTGTAGCAGTTCTAGGCTTGCTTTCTATATAAAGGCATTTATTGTTTCAATAAGCCTCTTGGTTTCTTCCGGATTTTTTATTTGAATAGATGTGACTCCGATTTCTTTGACCGGATAATCATTTCCTCCAGGAAATAAAGCATCTCCAATAAAAAACATCTCCTCTATGGCAATGCCAAGAATGTCTTGTAGCTTTTTGATACCGTAGGCTTTGTCTATGCCAAGCCTAGTGACATCTATCGATGTAGTACCGCCCAGGCGTATTGTAAATTCTGGAATAAGCTCATCCAGTATTGCCTTAATTTTCTTTCGTTTTGCAAAATTCGGATCCCATTGTTTTTTTATTTCTAGCGGAGCTTCCTGACCCAGTGCTGAAAAGGTTATCTGACTCCCTCTATCCTCAATAACATCGCCCCAAGTTTCGGTTATTTTGAAACCTAGGGATTCGGAAGCCTCATTAAGAGAATGAATTATTTTCTCTTTTTCCGCTGGACCGAAATCTTCAGAATATATTTTCTTCCAACTATCAGAATACTGATATAGTTTAGTACCACATGCTGGGAGGATGTGTAAATTATGGAGTCTTTTATTTGAAGGAAAATTATCAAGAAGTTGCTTTTTAAACTGCGGCCAATCGCCGCCAGATATAACTGCCACTGTCATTTTATCAAGCAATGCTTGTAACAATACTAACATTTCGGCATCGAGTGGAGATTTACTTGCCGCAAGGGTACCATCTAAATCGAAAATGACTAGCTTTTTCATAGTGCGTTGTTTTTAACCCGCTTTATTCATTGGAAAACCATCCGATAGCTATCGGGACAATAGCTAAATTGCTTCAAATCAGTTCGCAGTAGTAAGATCAGGGATTCCATACGATGAACAATTTATTCATCAAAAAACAGCTTAAAAACTTGGAAGTATCTTAGCTATCTCGGGGTAAACGCTATGCTAATTTCCTTTAATTGTCTGATTTATTGTACTTTAAAATTCATAACGACTCCCCAACGCATAATCCGGGTTAAAACATTTCAGGTTTATCGTATTCAATTTTTTGAACAAAAAAGCTGGCATAACTAAAATCACCTTCTTTTAATCGCCAAAATACCTCGGCATGAATAGGAATAATCACACCATTTTTTTCTTGATAATTATCAGGTTTTATGAGCCATGTTTCTAACCTTTTCTCGTCCATGAATCTCTTCGTTTCCATTTGGGTAATCTCACCTAATGCATTAAATGTGATGATATAAACAAGTGATAGACCGTGGTATTGAAAAGTCAATCGGGCAGATGAACTATCAATGGAGGTCCACTGCAAATTTTCAGATGGTAAAAGATTGGTTGGAAACCAAATGCTTTCTGATAGCCAACGTAATAATTCACTTTCGTTATATTGTTGTTTTCCATGCACATCCACAACATTAAATGCTGAAAATAGCGTGGCAATAAGCCTGCCTTCATTGCCAAGGTACATATCACGAGCTACAAACATTGAGGTAATACCTTTCCAGATAAAACCAGGTTTTTGCGTCGTAAAATATTGCTCGCCAGTGATATTAACCCAGTCTTTTTTCAAGTCTGATTTAAACTGACCATCGTGTTTTAGCCTGATATAACTTATGTACGGTTGGCCTTCTTTCAAAACGTGCTTGAAATAACGTTGCACAGGTTCGGGTAAGCCTTCCAATAGTTTATAAGTAAACGTTTTAGCTGGAATGTTTTTAGATTCTGAAAAAAGCTGAGTGACCTGTTTTTTAAATTTTATTGAAAGATTTACTTTTCCAGCAATAAAGATTAGGCCAATCACTGAAATGATTATCAAAAAGTATAGCATGGTTTTTTAGATTTTAAGCCGCCATTTTGTTCATCGCTCTGCATTCTTCTGCACATTTTCGACAGCTTTCGGCACATTCTTTACAATGCGAGTGGGAATGTTTTTCACATTCAGTGGCACAGGCTTCGCACACTTCAACGCACTCTGCACATAAATGGGTGGCATGCTTTCCGCCAATACTCAATAGTTGGGCCGCAGCAAAACATATAACCGAACATTGTCTAGAAAGTTGGATACACGCTATATGTGTTTTGACTCCATCTTCATTTAAACATTCAGTAGCACATCTATTGCACGCTATTGCACTGGTGAGACAAGCATCTATACAAGCTTGAAATTTTTGATTACTCATTACATTTATCTTTTTATGTAACGGTAT